>JAPPBX010000023.1 GCA_026702755.1 Candidatus Poribacteria bacterium
CACGCTCTTAGGCAACGCCTTTAGTAATGTGACAATAACTTTGATAAATGTCAGTTTAGAATTAATTAGGCACTCTGCATCGGCGAGGTTAGGAGACCGCGAAAAAACACCCCAGCAAAAACCCCCAGCAAAAACCCTACCGTGGGAGGGAAGTGTCGCCCAAATTTGGTTTCCCATACGCTGGAGCCAATTTGACCGTTCTTAGCATATTCCAAAAGGTTTTTGGCGCGCTTACGTAGACTATGAGAAAAGTGGTAAATAACAACGCTTTTCTACGTTCCATTTTAATTTGCCGTAAGGCAACTTAACATGTTATAATTAGAAATTACTAAGGTTTCGACAATTTATAGTAAAATCCGAAACATATAGACAGGTTTTCAGGAAAGCAACGCTCACCACCGCTGGCGAGGATTTTATCCTCGCCTTTCCATATTAGATTTTAGCGTTTGCAGGAAACCCCATCTCTATAGATATGTTGTCTCGTTGCGGGTAAAGTTTCCCCGTAGGGCAGTAAGGTAAACAAAACTGATATTAAGGTCGCAGTGCTCATAGATATCTTCACCCGAATGATAAGAGGGTGGAAACTCAGTCAATATTTGAACACATCTCTGACCTTGAAACCTTTGGAAGAAGCCCTACACCGAAGCGTCCCAGAGATCCATCATTCTGATCAAGGCGTGCAGTATCTTTCAAATGCCTACATCTCAACGCTCAGATATCATGACATTGAGATTTCTGTAGCACGGAGAGAATGTCCTTGGGAAAACGGATACGCCGAAAGATTGATCCGAACGCTCAAAGAGGAAGAAGTTCATCTCAACGACTACAAGGATGTCATAGAGGCGAGAGGTCACATCGGTCATTTTATCACACAGGTATATCACCAAAAACGCTCTCACTTGGCGTTAGGGTATTTGACACCTATTGAATTTAAAGGACGATACTTGTCTTCACTTTGCTAATTTTTGGTCTGAATAAACGTTGGCACTTCACAGTATATATGAGAGGTGAGAGGTAAATTGAATGAACAACATTCGCTTTGATATCCGTCTTAGGCCGATTCGATTTGGATTTTTAGTTCGGCCCGACGATTCAGAAAAGGTACTTGAGATTTTTCGTATCAATACATGTCTATGGGGAGGTATGTTCAATCCGATTATTCCGTTTTTTGAAGATGTACCATCTTGGTTAAAGGATGAAGGTTTTCGTTTTGAAGATGCTAAGCAAATGATCAACGACTATTTGGATTTTTTTGAACCCGATTTCCTTGTTGAGGCAGAAGAGGGATTAGCGGAGGGATTCGGTTATGATCCAAAGAGAGTGCTACAACTTGAACGTATTTTGGAACTGCCGGGAGGCAGAAGTGCACATAGATATGGATTAAGTGTCCATGGACTCTACTTGGATTTGTATGAAAAAGCATTTCAGTTTGAACAACGTCATAAATATAATGTTGTTCATGTAAAGCCAACTGATGCTACTTTCACAAATTTTGCTGCAGCTAATTTTGGGAGTTTCCCTACCCAAGAACAATTTAGGTATTTCGAGCAAAACTACGAAACTATATTTAATCCGAAACATGTAATAGAATTAGATAGTGCTGTAATCAGGGAATTATACATGCATAGGCACAATTTTGATTCTGCTTTAACAATAGGTCGCGCGAAGATTCGCATACAATATAATGCGCCTCTGCTGTCTACACTATTCATTTTAGATGTGCATGAATCAAAGGATCTGATTGATTTTTGGAATTTACGAGCAATACATGAACACGTTGTAGCGGTCCCTATTCAATGGATTGAGGAACTTTCACCTTTCTGTAAACAATTTATTCGGGATAATTATCGCCGTCAACCTGACGATCCAAGCCCGAACATGGTTGGTCCTGTCCTAATGTTTTCACGATCACTGTCTGAGGGTAAAAAAGAGGAAATTGAAAAGAAGTTCTCTTTCGTTGATGAAGAAAATATTTACACGACCCAAAAGTGGACTCCGACAATTTGTTATAAATTGTCCGTTTTTGATGTGGCTAGTCCTACACGTCCAACCTTGGAATCGGACAGAAAAATCATGAACATACAAATTGATGGGACTAATCCTGAAATTCAATTTGATCCGCTCTTGCCAGATTTTGCCAATCAATATTATAATCTATATCGCGTGGCAAATGTTGTCGGATTACAAGATTGGAGTAGTGCTCCCCAACATGTTAGGTTGCGATATAGAAGTGATAATGATCAAATTGCCACAGTCTTTCCGTGTAACTATAAAAATCCTTCTGTCCCTAAATTCCAACGTGAAGTGGATCGTGAATCGGAATTTATTTTGCCTACTACCGAAGGGTTGGTTATTTTTCCTTATGATGAGCAAATGTTTGAAAGATGGAATTTGGTTGATGGAACTACCACAGTTAATCAGTGGTTTAACGACAACCAAGTAACAGCCACTCGTTCTGACGCGGGGAAAACAACTGAACAGATAATTCAGACATTGGGAGGGTTGAAAAAGGGTGTTCTCTGTCTAGCACATAAGGAAATTGTTGAATTACTTAATGGAATGTCAAGACGTCCTGTTACTAAAACAGCCCATTATAAAGAATTTTGGAACAAGATTAAAAACGCTATTCATTATGAGAAATTAAGAACGCAGACTTTTGAGACCTTAATTGAGCGTAATGCTGTTGAGATTGGATTAGAACTTAGATGTTGCAAGTGCAGTGCTTGGAGTTGGTATACATTAAAGCAACTTGATTACTTATTAACTTGTGATCTCTGCCGTAAACAGTTTGATTTTCCTGTTACTAATCCCGGATCAAGTAAATATTCCAGATGGGCATATCGCGTCCTAGGACCATTTGCCCTGCCTGATTACGCCAAAGGTGGTTATGCTGCTTCACTTGCTATGCGTTTCTTTGCTGATGTGATAGGTGGATTTGATCGCGCAGAGTTAACTTGGTCTTCTGCTCAAAAAATAGAATTATCCACAGATAAAGAAGTAGAAGCCGATTTTATATTATGGTATCGGCGCAAAGAGATTTTTGGAATGGGGCGGCAGTTTCTACGATCAGTTCGTCCCATTTTTGGAACTGCTCATCCTACCCAAACAGTGTTTGGTGAAGCTAAGAGTTTCGGCAAGGATGTTTTTAAACAAGATGATGTGAATAACATGAAACGGTTGGCGGAAGCCTTTCCGGGGTCTATATTGGTGTTTGCCACGATGAAAGAAGAACTATCTCAAGAAGAAATTGACCGTATCAAAAGTTTGGCTTATTGGGGAAGAGGATATGATAAAGAAAGAAAACAGACGCGTGCACCAGTGATCATTCTTACAGGAACGGAATTGTTTACAACCGGTTCTTTGCAGAGGACATGGGAAAAGAAAGACGGAGTTCATAAGGATTTAGCTAAAAAAACATCATGGGAAACGGAACCTAATATAAGAGTTTTAGCTGATCTTACACAGTATTTGTATTTAGGAATGCAACCGTACGGGTTGCATATGATAGGGAGCCTTCTTCGCTAACTAAAAATTGTTGGATTTTTGAAGAACTAAAGCATCTTATTCAGACGTATCTATAGATTCCAACCGATCAATAGCAGCCTGTTCGTCTTGCTCAATAGCGATTTCTACTGCGCGCTTCGCATGTTCCAAAAGGTCTTTGGAGCGATTGTGTGAGGATGGTTTGGATGATGTCGGGTTGTGTCATGGGCTCTTTTCTTTGTATTGCGTCCAATTGAGGAACCTTGGTCCCATGCATGGACGCAATAAGTATAAGCTTTATCTATAACGGTTTGACCTTAATGTTTCGGCACCAGATTTTGCCGCCGTGGTCTTGGATGCCGATATGTCCACTCCGCGGGAAGTCTTTGAGCGGAATGCCGAATTTGTTTCGACTTCCGTCCGGGTTCTGATGTGCCGTATCCCATTCGTCGAGATCCGCGCGGACAATTTCTTCACCGTTGAGCGACACAGCAACGATACTGCCATCACAGGTGATGGTCATCTGATTCCACTCACCTGCGGGTTTACAGGTGTTCCGAGTCGGTGCCAGTGCATCATAGAGTGCGCCGCAGTCGTGGCTATCCGTAGGTTCCTTGCCGTGTGTATCTAATATCTGAATTTCGAGCCCGCTCTGAACGGCATCGTCAAGGTCTGCCCATCGGATGAAAATTCCGCTGTTGACTTTCGGCTCGGTTTTGTAATCGAGTGCCAATATGAAATTATCGTAATGTCCTTCAGTGTAGAGGTATTTTCCGCCCTGAACGGTGCAGAGAATACTTCCATCGTCGATAACCCATCCTTCAGCGTTTCCGGTGGCTCCCCAACCGGTGAGTGTCTCACCGTCAAATAGGGATATCCATCCCTCATTTTTTTCTTTTTCTGTTAACATGTTTTCTCCTTTATATTTCGTCTATGGTAAAGTATGGTAAAGTTCAGAATTATTTCGACATTACGGGAAGGCGAGGATACAATCCTCGCCAGCGGCGGTGAGTGTTCCTTATTACGGGAAGGCGATGATACAATCCTCGCCAGCGATGGTGAGTGTTTCCTTTACTGAAGAACAGCCCTGTCCAAAGGCTTCAGAAATGATGGAGCATCTTGCAAACACTCTTAACTGATAACTGACAACAGACAACTACTATAAACTCTCTAAAAATAGTCTTCCAACATCAACGTTATACTCAAAATCTGTTGCTGACCAAGGGCTGTTATAGCCGATGATCGGCACATAACTTTCGTGGCGCGATCCGTGTGAACGCACTGCGGTCGGTTCTACTGCTACTTCCAATTCACCAAAAACAGTCGTTTTATCTGCTAACACAAAGATGTCGCCGATCCGCTCGCGATGGAGTCGGAACGTCTGTGCTGCCTCTTCCGCAGCATAAGCCTCTTCAATGCCGGGTGTGTTCAAAAGAATTTGGATCGCTTCGGTTATATCCGCTTGATTTTTAAGGAATACATAAGCAGCACCCCCTAAGTTGCCGTGGTGTGCAATGTACCGATCCTTGATAATTGGGATTGAACTGGCGGGGATGTCCTGTTCTGTGAGTACGCGGCCCGGGTCAAGTGCCGTAGTCTTCTCTAACATCCCGTGATCGGCTGTGATGTAAATCTCGCGTTCCGGTTCCTCATCAATAATTTTCCCGATAATCCTGTCTAACTCTACAAGATGCTGTTGGGATAGATCCTCGTCGGGCGCGTATTTGTGTTGAACCCAATCTGTTGTTGAGCAGTAGACGAGTTCAGGGTCGTCTTTACGCAGCGTTTCTCGGACAGCGCGGAGTAACCACCAGTTGATTTCAACGGAATAAATTGGCTCAACCGGTCCCGCTGTGTGGATGTATTCGGGCGGTGGGTCTTCAGCGGCGACAGCGATATCCGTCCCCGCTTCCAGCATCCGTAGCAGCTTTTTCTTCGTCACAAATAACGCTGTTTTGTCTGCGAATTTGCAGGCTTTTGCGGTCTCAAACAGCGTCGGAGCGAGAAGGAAACGGTTGTCCTCAATAAATTCGCCTTTGCCGGTTGCTCTGTCTACATGGTAATTCGTCGTGATGCCGTGCGTTTCGGGGAATGTTCCGGTGGCGATGCTCACGTTGTTCACATTCGTAACGGAGGGGATAACGGCGTTGGCGTGTACATAGAATCCGGTTTTTGCCAACTGGCGGATGGTCGGGAGATCGCTCGCTGCGAGGTAATCATGGCTACCCGCATCGATACAGAGGATGAGAACTTTTCGTTTTTTCACGCTTTGTGTGTTGCTCCGCTATCTGGTATTCTGTTGTATTACCCTTCTTGTCTGGAGAAAAAATTGTAGCAGCTATCTGTCTAAATTGCAAGTTTTTTCCGCACGCTGGAATTTTAGATTGTTATTCCGTTGTGAATCTGTTATACTTAATTTATACACCAGTTTACTATAAATTCGGTATGACAGCGAGGTTCCGCTATGTATAACACCAACGGATCTTCCGAATTAACGAAGCTGATATTCAAGAATTCGGCGAACGAGGAGAAACTCAAACAACTTCTGATTTCTAACTATTCGGAAGCCGATCTTACTGCTTATCTGCGTAGCAAAGATCCGTTGCTTGGGCGCGCTGCCGGATTTGCCCTTCGGTTAATTGGGAGTTCAGAAGTGATCCCTGCATTGATAGATGCACTCAGAGAGACTGACCGTGGGACGCGCTTCAATGCTGAATACGCGTTGTGGGAAATATGGTCGCACTCTGGTGATGACGATGTTGACGCGATGCTTGAGGATGGAAAAAACTTACTCAAAAATGAGGCGTATCAGCAAGCCGTTGAATGCTTTACCACCGTAATTGAGACAGATCCAGATTTTGCCGAAGGCTATAATCAACGCGCAATCGCTTATTTCATGCTTGAGGAATGGAGTCAATCCATCCGTGATTGCAAACGGACGGTCGCCCTTAACCCGAATCACTTCGGTGCGTTCGCCGGAATGGGGCATGTTTATGTCAGACTCGGTAAGCTTGACGAGGCACTTGAGGCATACAAGCAAGCGTTGGTTATTAACCCAAACCTTATCTCTATTGCTGAAGCGGTTTTGCGGCTCCGCGGTCAGATACAAGACAAGTAACGTTGGTTTATGATACGGCTATGAGTAACCGAGACGACTTTCTAAAGACACTTGCGATTTGGCTTATCCTCCCAAGTTTTTTACTCTTACCGGTCTATCAATTATTGACGCGGGTGAACCTCGGTTTGCCGATAGAGTGTCTTTTCATGGCGCAGGTGTTCGTTGTGCTCCTCGTAGCACCTTATCTCGCTGCCCGCGCGATTCGTTCTGACGTTATCAACACAGGTGTGACTTCTTCTATATCGTTGTTCGCTCTCAGTCCTATATCTTCTTCAGGCAGGTGGTTGTTAAGATTACTCGTGCTTAGCCAGGTACCGCTGTTATGCTGGGTGTTTTTATCAACAGGTGTCGCTTTGTTCGTTATGGATGTCCCATTCGTAAAAGCGTTACAGATGTTCGTTATATTGGGAATCTATAGTTTGTCGGCGGGTGCCGTTGGAATGTGCTGCGCGCAGGTCTTCCGAGACACATTCTTTGGCGCAGAGGTTGCCACCCTTTTGTGGTGTATTTTGATTGGTGGTGCGTTTCTGCTCACTCCTTTAGGACGTTATGTGAATAATCTCCAACCCTTTATTCCACCCGTTTTGCACCTGAACCCGCTTATTGCTGTGTGCTGTATCTTTGGGTCCGACATCTTTAGAAATCCGCTGCTCTACGAACTCACACTTGTTCCGTCGTATGATTATAGGTATCCAAACCCGTGGTATCTTGTAGGGGTATGGCAGATAGTGATTGGTGTGTGCTGTTTTTTGGGGACGTGGCAGATCGGTAGATCTCGTAAGTACGCCATATAAAGAGGATGATATGAGCAAAGCAGAAAAACCGATTATTAGTGTTTCAGGTGTTCGTGGGCAGGTTGGCGTTTCGCTTGATGTTCGTGTCATTACGCAATTCGCGATGGCTTTCGGCACCTTTGTTGGCGGTCGAACAGTAGTTGTTGGTAGAGATTCTCGCACCTCAAGTCCGACGCTCCGACACGCAGTCCTTTCCGGACTTTTCGCCACAGGGTGTCACGTTATTGATGTCGGACTCTGCCCAACCCCGACGGTACTGCTAATGGCAAAGGCACTGAACGCGCAAGGGAGTGTTACCATCACAGCCAGTCATAATCCTGTTGAATGGAACGGGGTCGAATTTGCGTCCGCTTCAGGGAACCTCCTGACACAGGCAGAACGCGATGAATTGATGCGGATTTATGAAACAGAGGATTTTGCACTTACCCCTTGGAATGAACAGGGGACACTTGAAACGCACGAAGAGGCAACGGCATATCACTTGGAACAGATTTTGTGTTCCTCTTGGCTCGCACCGGAATTGATTCAAAAGGCTGGGTTGAAGGTCGTCATTGACTGCGGAAACGGTGCTGGCAGCGTCATAAGTCCGTCGCTCTTACGGAAACTCGGTTGTCGGGTTGTTGAACTTAATTGTGTCGCGGATGGACACTTCCGCCGTCCTGCTGAACCAACACCTGAGGCGTTGGATGAACTGTGTGAAACAGTTCACGCCACTAAAGCAGATATTGGTTTTGCTCACGATGGCGATGCCGACCGGCTTGTCGTTGTTACCGAACGTGGTGTTCCGTTGAGTGGTGAATGGACCCTCGCCCTTGTTGTTGATTTTATCCTCACGCAAACGAAAGGGGACATCGTTGCGACGGTATCAACGAGTCGAATGTTGGACGATATTGCTGCAAAGCACGGTGTCGCGCTCCATCGCACGAAGGTGGGTGTCGGTTGGGTGGTTGAGAAAATGCGCGCCGTCAACGCTGTTATTGGTGGTGAAGGCACCGGTGGCGTTATCTACCCTAATGTCCATTACACAACCGATGGCATCGCCTCTATTGCTGCCATTGCACAATACCTTGTCGAATCTGGTAGCACGGTAACCCAGCTTGTAGACAGCATGCCGCACTACGAAATGTGTCGAAAGAAATTGGAAATTCCATCACAAGAACTCGCGACGCGCCTCGTAGATCTCGCGTTGAAGGGTTATGAAGCGGAAAGTGCTACGGGAACGGAACCTTTTCTTGAGTTAACAGATGGTGTTAAACGGGTGTGGGAGGACCGATGGGTGAACATCCGTCCGTCCGGTACGGAGCCGGTCATCCGGGTTTTTAGCGAGGCACCAACTTCCGCAGAGGCGGAGCAATTGTGTGATGAAACCCTTGAAACGCTGAGGATGTTAATGAAACAAATTTCGTTTTAGCTGCGTTATCTATTATGGTGCCTTGTGGGGGCGCAATGTTTATAATCCGCGGAAATCTTGAGATCCCACTTGTCCGCGATTTATAGTAAAACCAGAAAATAAGAGGACACTTTGGAAAACACAAAACACCTCACCACCGCTGGCAAGGATTGTATCCTCGCCCTTCTACAATGTCTAATTAATCGTAGGTTTTACTATAGTTTGGAGAAATTATGGCTTTGAAACTTGCCTGCATCGGAGGCGGCAGTGGTTTATCTGCTTTGCTGAGCGGAATTAAGCACCATGCCGATCTGGAGATAGGTAAAGATAATATTATTGACTTGGATAGTCTGGCGGCAATCGTTACCGTTTCTGATGATGGCGGGAGCTCGGGACGGCTCATTGAAGAATTTGACATGCTGCCGCCGGGTGATATTCGTAGGCTGCTGTTTACGCTATCCGATGCTGATGAACTCGCAGGGCTTTTTGAACACCGCTTTTCAAGCAATGGTGAACTCGGTGGGCATACGGTCGGTAATCTTCTATTAACAGCGTTGACAGAAAAATTTGAGGGGAACTTTCCGAAAGCGATTCAAGCGGCATCGCGGCTGCTCGCTGTTCGCGGACAGATCATTCCCGTTACATTGGATTATACTGTCTTATGCGCGGAACTCGCGGATGGTGAGATTGTTCGAGGAGAATCCACTATACCGGTGAGAGAGAATCGGGAACCGATCAAGCGCGTCTTCTTTGAACAGCGCGAGAATGGAAAGACGCATCATTTGTCTGATGAGACCTATGAGTGCCAAGCGCATGAAGGTGCTATAGCGGCACTGATGAACGCAGACGTAATTATTATCGGTCCCGGTAGCCTTTACACCAGCATTATGCCAAATTTGGTTATCAAAGGGATCGTCGAAACGATTCAGCGTTCAGATGCGATTAAAATCTACGTCTGTAACGTTATGACGCAACCCGGTGAAACCGACGGTTACGCTGTTACGGATCATGTCAACGCTATCTTGGATCACGCAAAGATCCCTTTACACTACGTCATTGTTAACAACCAGCCTGCCCCCACGGAGATCATGCAAGAATATGTTCGTAAGGAATTGGTTTCGCAGCTAACTCGAATTCGTTCGCTTTCCGAGGAAGGGCTTTCGATGCTCTATGAGGATACCGAACATCTTATGGACGTGCTGAACCTTGCGAAAGACATCTCTTCATTGTCCGTTGAGACAATGCAGGTCGCAGATGCATCAAAAGTGCAGGTCTCTTATAATCGGGAACAGGAGAATCTGGAAGCCAAAGGAATCTCTGTTGTTGAAGCGGACCTCATTCGGGACATGGTCGTCACTGAATTTGGGACGTGGTTGGGCGGTGTTCAAATGAACGTTATCCGCCACGACCCCGAAAAGTTAGTCCGCTCTCTCGTTAAGATCTTTAGGGACCACCCGAAACTTCAAGAATCGGTCTAAGGAAAGTTACTAACCTTCGATTTAGCGTTTTGGACCCTTAGAAGGGGTGGTACCTTTGGCAGCGATCTGGTCGGCGAATGTATCACAAATCTGAGACAAATTATCAATGAAAAGTTCCCAACGAAATTCATCTCGGCGCGCTTTCGCTATTGCGAGACATAAAGCCGTTTCATATAAGGATGGATGATTCTTCTTGCGTACATCAGTGGATTTCATAGCTTTTACCCCTTTCTGAGTTTATAATAAATAATAACGTGTATATATTTCCCAACATACGCTTAAACGGAGGCTGTAGGAAAAAGGTTACACTTGTTTTTCAAAAAATACAATTTTAACTTCGTAGCCCAATAAACACGGCATCTTAGGGACCTTTTTACAAGGTTCTTTTTTCTTTAAATCTTTAAAAAATGTGTTGCAAGAACCGTGCCACCTCTACAAATACCCGAATGGTAAGCATTATGGCGAAAAAATCTTGAATAATACGCGTCTATGCCTATTTTTTACGCGGTGTCGCGACTGAATAAAACAAACACTGGAAAAGTTGAAAACTAAAGAGCCTTGTTATCCTATAGATACAACTTAGTGGTAAAAAGGTTGCATTTTTTTCAAATAATCGTCTGAATCAGGATTTTCAGGATTATAGTGGTCAGCAAGAGTCGGGAATCGGAATTCCCTCCTACAGAGGAGCGAGATGGTTTTGGAATAGCGGAGTGGAAATCTTGACTTTATCACATTTTGAAGGTATAATTATTAACAAGATGTTCCAACCTCTATAGATGACCGCTGCCTATGAGCGGAGGTCTCTGTAACACGCCCGAAATAGGACATATATGGTTAATACGGTATAAAATATGAAGCATTCAGATCCCCCTGTAAAAGAAGATACGAATAACCCCACTGACACAAACTTTATCCGTCAAGAAATTGATAAGGATCTCGAAGTCAACAGATATGACGGTCGCGTGCATACGCGATTCCCGCCAGAACCGAGTGGATACCTTCATATAGGACACGCCAAGGCTATCTGCATTAGTTTCGGCATTTCCGAGGATTATGGTGGACTTTACAATTTGCGGTTTGACGACAGCAACCCGATCACAGAAGAGAGTGAATACGTAGAAGCGATTAAGCGGGATGTCCACTGGCTCGGATTTGATTGGAAAGAGCGGGAATATCACGCTTCGGATTATTTTGAGACGCTCTACGAGTATGCCGTCAAGCTCGTAGAGAAAGGGAAGGCGTACGTCTGTGATCTAACACCGGAGGAAACACGAACGTATCGTGGCACCTTGGTCGAACCCGGGAAAAATAGTCCTTATCGAGAGCGGTCGGTTGAAGAGAATCTGACGTTATTCCAAGGAATGCGCGACGGTGAATTTCCGGACGGTTCGCGCACACTTCGCGCAAAAATTGATATGTCAAGCCCAAATTTAAACATGCGGGATCCCGTGATGTATCGCATCTTGCGTTCACACCACCATCGTCATGGCGACAAATGGTGCATCTATCCGACCTACGATTTCACGCATGGGCAATCCGATTCAATTGAAGGGATAACGCATTCGTTATGTGATGTCCAGTTTGAGGACCACCGTCCCCTCTACGACTGGTTTTTAGAAGAACTGGAAATCTATCAACCTCGTCAAATTGAGTTTGCCCGTTTGAATCTTACTTATACCGTCCTCGGTAAGCGAAAACTTCGGATGCTGGTGCAAGGTGGACATGTCAGCGGTTGGGATGATCCGAGAATGCCGACACTCTCTGGAATGCGTCGCCGTGGGTATACACCTGAATCTATTCGAGATTTTTGTAACCGCATCGGTGTGTCAAAGGCTGATAACCTCATCGAAATGGGGCAGCTTGAGTATTCTATCCGCAACGACCTAAATAGCCGCGCACCACGTGTCATGGCAGTTCTCAATCCAGTGAAGGTTATTATCGACAACTACCGGGAGGGGCAGGTCGAAATGCTTGACGCTGAAAATAACCCGGAAGATGAAAACGCAGGGATGCGGCAAGTCCCGTTTTCACGCGAAATCTATATTGAACGTGAAGATTTCATGGAGGATCCGCCACGGAAGTTCTTCAGATTGGCACCCGGGCGAGAGGTGCGGCTTAAGCACGCCTATTATGTCCAATGCGAGCGGGTCGTCAAAGACGAAAACACCGGTGAGATCGTTGAGATTCACTGCACTTATGATCCAGAAACGCGTGGCGGTTGGTCAGAAGATGGACGTAAGGTCCGAGGCACCTTACATTGGGTATCTGCTGGACACGCTGTTGATGCTGAAGTACGTCTCTATGAGTCTCTCTTTACAGAACGTGAACCGGAAAGCGCAGCGGAAGGGGCAGATTGGATACAATTCCTCAATCCGGACTCTTTAGAGGTGCTCAATAACTGCAAGGTTGAGCCGAGTCTCGCTGACGCGCCGCCTGAAAGCCGGTATCAGTTCCTGCGAATGGGATATTTTTGTGTGGATCCAGATACAACATCAGAGAAGTTGGTATTCAATCGCACAGTGCCGCTGAGGGATAGCTGGGCGAAGATTCAGAGAGGACAGAAATGAACGACACACCAAGCAGGACATCGGTTTCCGCTGTGAAAGATCAAATCCGGGTTCGGATGGCACCCTCACCGACCGGTTACTTACACATCGGAGGCGCGCGAACGGCACTCTTCAATTGGCTGTTTGCCAAACACCACAACGGCAAATTCATCCTCCGTATTGACGATACGGACACGGCACGTTCCACTGATGAATCCATGCACGAGATTTACGATGCGCTGAAATGGTTGGGCATCAATTGGGATGAACAGTATGTCCAGTCAGAGCGGAAAAGCATCTACGAGGGGTACGTCGAGCAATTGCTTGAAAGTGGCAATGCATATCACTGTTATTGCACACCTGAAGAACTTGAAGAGATCCGCGCGCAGGCTCGTGCCGATAAGCTGACCCGTTCCTACGATGGAAGGCACCGGCACCTGACATCGGAAGACGTAGAACGCTTTGTCGCCGAGGGCAGAAAGCCGGCCGTTCGCATAAAGATGCCAGACACACCGATCCTTGTTGAGGACATCGTGCTCGGTTCACGCAGTATTGATCCCGATACCTTAGAGGACGAAGTTATTGTCCGCTCAAACGGGATGCCGAACTACAATCTTACCTCAATTATCGACGATGCGGAGATACAGATAACACACGTCATTCGGGGAACAGAGCATCTCAATAACACACCGAAGCAGATTGCAATTGCGAATGCGCTCGGTTTAGAGGTCCCACAATTTGCACATATCCCACTGGTGTTGGATAGTGGTGGCAGGAAGATGAGCAAACGTCATCACGGTGACCTCGTCGCTGTGAACCGCTACCGTGAGCAGGGATATTTACCCGAAGCCGTGCTGAACTTCGTTGTCCGACTCGGTTGGTCCTACGACGACAAGCAGGAAATCTTTTCCGTCGATGAACTCATCGAAAAATTTGATCTTGAGCGGGTTGGAAAGAGTGGTAGTGTCTTTGATATTAAGAAACTGGAGTGGCTCAACTCCCACTATATCAATCAACTTGATATAGCAGCGCGGACGGATGCGGTAATCCCGTTCTGGCAGGAAGAGGGTTTATTATTGGATTCAACCGAGAATCGCGACTGGCTGGAGAGTATCGTAGAGGCAGTCGGAGAACGCCTCACAACGCTACAGGACATCATCCCCCAGACTCGCTATTTCTTTACGGATGAATTCGAGTATGACTCGAAAGCGGTCAAGAAATGGTGGGGAAATTCAGAAGAAAAGAGAGATAATACGCGAAAGATTCTGACGAATGTTTCACAGATTTTGGAAGAGATTCCTACGTTTGACATAGAAACGATTGAAGCGGCTATTTGGAAGTATACAGATGAGAACAACATCAAACGCGTCGCGGCGATGCAGGCGTTGCGGATCGCGCTGACGGGGACATCGTTCGGACCGAGTCTCTTTGATATTGTTGTGCTGCTCGGCAGAAACGAAGTTTTAAAGCGGATCCCAAAGGCGATAGCGCATCTATAAGGTACTGCAGGATCCTCGATGGAAATTGTTAGACGAGATCGCCTTATTGAATTTGCCCAGAAACATCCAAATACGCGTCCATCACTTAACCGTTGGTATAGTCTGATGCAGGAAAGGAGTTTTGGCTCGTTTGCAGAGTTGCGTTCCCTATTTCCTCACGTCTCACGCGTAGGAAAACTGACAATTTTCAATATTGCTGGTAACAATGTCCGCCTCATCGTTTCTATGAGATATGATGAAGAGAGAGTCTACATTCGACATGTGCTAACGCATGCCGAGTATGATAAAGGAAAGTGGAAGGAGTAAATTATGGTTCCCAAAACAGAAGATACGCTGGATGTATCTACACTTGAAGCACCTATCGCCTTTCATCCGCGCAGCAAAAGCAAATTGCAACCCTCTATCAAAACGTTATGCGATTTAATTGATATTGTAAGCCAAAGCGAAACGCATATACCTATTCTATTGACAAAAACCGAGTATGAGGAGCTCGCAGCACGGTTAGACGATTTGCTTGATATAGTAGGGGAGGGAGATCATCCTTTGGCTCCCTTGCTGCATTTCGTTGGTACGCTTATTAAAAATTATGAGGACGAATGTGTTCCAAGACTCATAGAACACTAAACGTTTTTGACGATAAATTCTTAATCTTCATCACGCTCCCAGCGGAAGTCCACCGCAAGGAGGTCCCTCATGACAGCAAAACTCGCTATATCTGGTGGAAAAAAGACTGTCCCTGATGGGTTAATTCAACCGTGGCCAGAGGTTACCCAAAATGACAGGGACGCGATTGCCGAGGTTATCGCCTCCGAAAGAATTACCGAACAGCAACGGATTCAATCCGAAGGGCTCGCGAAGGAATGGGCGGAATACATGGATGTTGAGTATTGTATTCCTGTCAACAGCGGGACTGCTGCGTTGCATCTGTGTGTCGCAGGTGTCGGTATTGAACCGGGCGATGAGGTCATTGTTCCCGCCTTCACTTTCTGGGCGACGGCAGCAGCCGTCCTCCATCACAACGCTATTCCTGTCTTTGTTGATATTGACCCCGTAACCTACTGTATTGATCCGAATGAAATTGAGGCGAAAATCACCGAGCGCACTCGCGCGATTCTGCCGGTTCATATTCACGGTATGCCCGCCGATATGGATCCGATTTTAGCGATTGCGAAAAAGCATAACCTGAAAGTCATTGAGGATGTCGCGCAGGCGCACGGGGCGTACTATAAAGGCAAGCTTTGTGGTGCCTTTGGCGATGCCGCGGGGTATAGCACGCAGGCATCGAAAACGTTAAGTAGCGGTTGTCAAGGCGGTTTGTTCACGACGAATGATGCGCAAATTTACGAACGTGCAGCGTTGTTGCAGTATTTCGGGGAAATCGTCGTGCCGGGTAGGGAACGCGAGGAACAGGAATACAACGCGTATGGACTCGGATGGATGTATCGTGGCGATATGTTCAGTCAGGCATTCATCCGTAGTCAACTCAGGCGGCTTGATGTGAACAACGCGATGCGGATCCGAAACTGCCACTATCTCACGGGACATTTGGATGAAATTGATGGCATCGAAACGCCTGTTACCCCAAAAGAATGCGAACCGGTTTATTACAATTACGTCATCGGTTTTGATCCAGAGGCTTTGGGATTGGATATTTCCGCACGAACCTTGCGTGAGAAGGTGCAAGCGGCACTACGCGCTGAGGGTGTCCCGACTGGACAGTGGCAACGGCTCCCCGTTCCATCTCAAGAGATTTTCCAGAACCAGATCGGCTACGGCACAGGCTGTCCGTGGCGATGCAATAATTCGACGGTTGAATACAAGACTGAGGACTACCCTAAATCCGTTGAATTCATTGATTCTCACTGCTATATCTTTGATGTCAATCCACCCAACGACCTTGAGTTGATGTCGTATTATGTCGAAGCATTTGATAAGGTGATGGGTCAGCTTGATGCCGTGCTTGAGGTGCCAGAGACTACCTAATCGGAAAGCAGGTTTTGCACCGACAACTATCGGCATACCCTCAGAATTAATAGGGGAATTTCAGATGAAAGAGGAAGATTTTGAAAATTATACAGATCCCATCCTTGAAGAATGCTACCGAATGAAAGAGGAATTCAACGCCCAATTCAACTCTGTTGAAGAGCTCTCCGCGCATTTACGACAGGTTCAAGAAGAATGTCGAAGGAAAGGCATGAAAGTTGTTTCGTATTATGTGCTACCTGAGAAACGCGAAGAAGAAAAAGAAGTTGATGGTGATGAAACATCAAACAATACACCGTCGCAATAAACCATCAACCCAAAGTCCCCTACCATTTGAAACGGGAGGTAGCATTAGATTTCTTACCAACTATGAACCCAGCATTGGAGATCGAACGACTTTCTCTTTGCATATCCACGCTTAAGGTGAACCTAATGACACCCAATATTACAAAAATAACCTCTCAACAGTTCCAAGACTGGGTCGCGTCTATTGTCAATGGCGGTATATTCGCATCGCGTGAACGACTCACCGCACTCCTTGCAAAGGATGCTCCTCACGACGAACTTGAAGAAGAGTTCCGTGAATTCTTTAACGGTTACTACGGGCTTGCTTTGGACTTGGAGGCGTACGAGGACTTTGTACTTAAGGATATAAGTGGAAACCACGCATTTTCACACTTGAAACACCGTATATCAACAGTTGAAACCCAGCGTAAAAGCTCACCACTTGGACGTGAGGCGCGGCGGATGGGATTATCCGTACAGGGCGATCCTGTACCACAGATTAAGGTAACAGAATTATCCGCTGATGAATTTCAAAGGTTGATGCATAGCCTCGGAAATTGGCAAATTTTTGTATCGCGAGAACGCCTTGTTAAGTTGATGGAAACAAAAAAGTCTATTGAAATAGCGGAACGTCTACGTGCTGAATTCTATGAGTTTTTCGTCTGTTATTTAGAGTTGGAATTGTTCCTTGAGAATTATGATTACGACCCAGACGAAGGACTGGAAGTACGTCCGGAATTCATTGAAGAACTCAAACGTGAAGACGAGTATATCAAGTCTGGGGGCAAAATGTTTACGCTTGAGGAGGTTGCCAATGAGTTAGGGATTAAGTTGAAATGTATGAGTTGATTTTGACTCGAAACGCTGAACGGGATTTACAACGTTTGGATGCCAGAATTCAAAGGCAAGTTCTCAGTAAACTTGAGCGGCTATGTGAAAATTGTGATAAATACTCCCACCAAGCACTGAAGGGGCCATACAAAGGGAAATTCAAATTACCTTGCGGAAACTATCGAGTTATCTATACTTACGATAAACGGACGCGGACAGTTGAAGTCTCCCGAATTCGGCATCGCTCATCCGTCTATGAATAAATCTAATGTCTTTCTAACGCTAAAAGGAAAAAAAATGCATCTACCCTCAACGAATACGAAGATAGTATTTACATTTGTGTTAGCTTTTGTTGTGCTAATTGCGAGTTTTATCGGCTGCGAACGGGTCCAGCAGGTTGTCCAACCGACTGTCTCTCAGATAGAAGGCGATAGGGAGGAGATTTTAATTGGTGCTGTCTACCCTATCACAGGGCCATCCAGTTTGGCAGGGCCTTCGGTGGAATACGGTATTGACCTCGCTGTTACGGAAATTAACACCTCACAACACAGCAGTGTGAAGATCAGACTCATTACGGAGGACGGTCGGAGTACCATAGAGGGCGCGGTTGAAGCTTTCAACAAACTGATTCATCAAGACAAGGTTCCTATCATCCTCGGTCCGGGATCCTCAACTCAGGCACAGGAGGCTTTTCCGATCGCGCACCAGAATCAAGTTGTGGCGATGAGTCCCTCCTCATCTGCCTCTGGCTTGAGTGCAATTAGTGATTTTGTTTTCCGCACCAATCTCACCACAGACGTGCTTATTCCGAACGGCATCAGGGTGACCAAAGAGAAACTCGGATACCAAAAAGTGGCTACGCTGTTTGATAATATTGATCTTTTTTCTCAGACGAGTGACAAAGAATTGAGGAAAGTGCTCACGAATAGTGGTGTTGAGATTCTCACAGCTGAAAGTTTCCAAACCGGGGAGACTGACTTGTCTGCCCAATTTACTCACATCAAAGCATCAAATCCGGATGTTATCTTTATCTCATCTACAGTAGGGGATATTTCCAATATTCTGATTCAAGGACGTGCCCTCGGTGTTCCTTCTGATATTCCGTTCATTGTCAATCTCACGCTGTCCAGAGATTTAGTAGATGCTGCGGGAGACGCTGCCGACGGAACAATCACTTTCACGAGTTGGGATAGCACAGCAGATACACCGGGAAATCAAGCCTTTGTTCAGAACTACAGCACTAAGTACGGAATTGAACCGAATGTTTGGGCGGCACAATTTTACGCCGCTGTTCATATTCTCGCTAAGGGGATAGCAGATGCCCAATCAACGGATTCAGTGGCGATTGCTGCTGCGCTCGCGGAGATTCAAGATTTTGACACGATCCTCGGTAAATTCTCTTTTAATGATGTTGGGGATGCAGTCTATGATCCAATTGTTTTGATTGTCAAGGATGGCGAATTTGAGGTTTTCGAGTAGCGTGCGCTTCAGTTAAGTTAATCCTGACTATATGCAAAGAGGCTTTAGGTTGCCTTTACCTAAAGCCTCTTTTTTGTTTTATAGTGGAAGTCGAGCGGTGTTCACTGACTAACTACTTTCCTATTCATCTTCCTCAGGATAATCAATCGACCATTTACCGCGTCCGGCACCGGAGGGTTCTTCCTTCCAGAGATCAAGGAAATTCTCAGGCGCGTTATGCTCCGTGAGATGCACCATAAACATTTCATGCAATTCCTTGACGAGTTCCATGTTATCTGCAGCAATGTTGTTCTCAGCGATGGGGTCTGCGGGTAGGTCAAAGAGTTCTGGTCTGCCGTATTCACCGACAGGCGCGTATCCCCAACGTTCCGTGACGAGGAAGGGTGTTGTCGCCCGACGTGGAACGGTCCCATCCGGTGCCCCGATATGGCAACCGGTTACGGCATATTCCCTGTGCTGTGCATCGCCATTGTGGACAGCCTGTGCGAAGGAACGTCCCTCGAAAGGTTTCGGTGGATCTAAGGTAACGCCAGCCAATTCACAGAGGGTTGGCATAATATCCATCGGTTGCGCGATGAGATTGAGGCGTTGCCCGCACGGGACATCCCCACCAGCGATCAGGAACATCTCGTGGTTGATTTCCGGATAGGTGGGCCAATAGCGTTCATCTTTTGGATCAATGTTGGATTTACCCGTCCTGCTATGTTCACCGATAGACATTCCGTGGTCGGACATCACAACGACAAGGGTATCGTCCCATAACTCTAAATCTTCCACCTTCTGCAGCACGTTTCCGATGTGTCGGTCAATGAGTTCAGATTCACCTGCGTAGTGTGCCCAGAGGTTGTGCAGTTCCGCATCCGTAAAGAGGGACGACAGACCGTAGTTCGGATGTAGCATCGGCGGACCCGTGTAATCCGGATCGTAGCGTTTGACGAGATATTCAGGTGGATCCCACGGTTCATGTGGATCAAAGAAGTCAACCCAGAGGAAGAAAGGACCTGCGCGATGGTTCTCCTCCAACCATCGAATTGTGGTTTCAGAGGTCCTACTGGAGAACGTTTCTGTCTCATATTGGTAGTAACGGTTCGTCCAGCGGTGCGTGTTCGGCAGGGTGTGTCCTCTATAGGACGGATGTGGTCGTGTCTTCTCATTCGGCATAACGATTTTCATCTCGTCGTTGTGATGAAGAAGCGGTTTGTCGCCCTCTTGCCCGCGATGTTGGAAAGCCGCATCGAAAGCGTCTTGGAACCGTGTGTTAAACAGGTGTGGGGTGTCACAGATAAGCTGCGTTGCGTATCCTTGCTCGCTCAGGAGTCTCGCGGTGATGTTCCGTCCACTCTGATTGATTGGTTGCCACGGGTAGTGGGGCCACCCGACTGTCGCTGTCATAATATCTGTGCGGTGCGGCACCGTCGGGAAGCTGCTCATATAGAATTTGTCGATAGCAGTCGCCCGCTCTGTCTCGAATTTGTCGAGTCTTGGTGTGCGAATCGGGCGTCTCGCCCGTTCGCCTAAATTGTCATACCGGAAGGTATCGGTAATCAGTAAAACGATATTTTTCATGTTTTTAACTATTAACCTCCCTATGATCGTCCTGTTGGGGCGACCATCGGTTTTCTGTTCACGCATCAGCTTCGCTGGGATGAAGGGTTTTGACTATTCAAGAATTTCCGTCCGAACCGTCCAAGAATTGGGTGCCATGTTTGGATCAATAGCTTTTATACGTACTTTAAAAAGGTAGGACTTTAGGTAGGGCTGTGAATCGTCGGATCCTCCCTCTGGGTGAAAAAATTTATCCGGACGAAAAGATTCATTTCCTACCGAAAACCGGTAATATACCCAAAACGATATGAAACGACTACCTACGAGACCATCACCTCTAAGCTGAGCTGAGGAATCCTCTAATAATTGCGTTCTTAAACGCTCGACAATCCCAACCTTAGCCCTGATATTTACGACCCTACCTACATAGGTGTTTATTGATTTCTCCGGGTCTGCCTCTATGTCCTTAGCAATCTTAGCAAAGGTCTGAACCTCTCTACTATGAGTGGCGCACGATGTTAGCATGGATACCATGAAAACTGCGATTATCACTAAAGCATTGGGCAGGTTAATGTGTTCCAATATAATCATTTCCTCTTACACCTCCTGGCGCGTCGTTCTCAACAGAAACAGTGTAATCAATAGCAACGGCACAATGACTGCAGCGGAAATAGCGATGGACACCTGCGCACCGATGAGGCACGGAAAAAAGAGAATAGACCCCACCATTGAACCCTTTAGTGCGAAGTAGCCGTTTTTCTCGTTCGGTTGAAGATAGAGTGAAATACGGCTACCCACAGTCGCAATGATGCCAAGGATTACCCAGACGATATAAGATTTTTGGAGATCCGGTTCCATCCAATACGGTAAAAAGGCAATGACGAAAGCGAGAACAGTGGCAACCGCTGAGAGTAGGAGTGCCGGACGGATGCCAATCTGGAGTGGTGTCGTTACGATTCCAAGTTGTTCGTCCCGTGAAATGTCTTTGAACGTCGTCGTAATGTGTGTGCCTAAATCATAAAGCGTGGTCGCGGCGAAGGCATACCACACCAACCGTGGAACGCTACCGCTCACCGCTAATGCTCCGAAAACACTCAGCAGTCCAATTCCTAAAGGCAGTGTGAGGCTTCCTAAGATACCCTTCGCTTTGAAAATTGCGTTGTAGAGATGCGAAATCGCGACCAAGCCCATCACCAGCAGACCTGCTTTGATATTGAGCCAGAAACCGCCGATGACACATAGCCCGTAGATAATACTCGCGGGGATAATTGCTTGCCGCGGCGTTAAACGTTGTGATGGAAGCGGACGCTCCGGGTTCGTATGCTTGTCTGTTTCGTGGTGAAAGTAGTCGTTCTTTATCATTCCAGCGAAGTAACCGCAGAGCGCGATTAACAGTACCGCCGCGACCCGCCATGTCAGATGTCCCTCACTCGCAATGAGTACACCGGGGAGTGTCGCAACAATCGGAATCGCAAAGAGTGGGTAACGGATGAGTTCGAGATAGGCTTTGAAGCGATCCATTATGTCAATTTCCTGTTAGAAATTTTCTCGTGGTACACCTGCTTCTGTTACTGGAGAGTTTCTCGGCTCGTACGCTTCCTCTACACCGTAAAATTGATCGCTTTGTGTTCCGACACCGAGTTCTGTGATATTGGGTCCAACCTGTTTATTCCCCTGAATAAAGTTGTCTCGGAGTCTACCGCCATCATAGACTGCCCAACCGACGTTCATCGTTATATTGTTGGAAATTATTTCCGGTGAGGAGGTGGAATAGCAGGCAATAGCATTCTCGTAATTGGCGCGGAGAACGTTATACTGAATGCGCGGTCGGGAATCGTCTTCGCAGATAATGCCGTAATTGTTAGCCGTGAATTCGTTGTATTCTACATCTGGCGACGCGCTTCCTTGGAACCGGGAGCCTGTGCCGTTCCTGTTGAACTCGTTGCTGGTGATAGTGGGATTCGTACTCTCGGAAAGGACTCCCGTTTTGTTTTCGCTGAGTAGACACCTCTCGATTTGGACCGCGTCTGTTCGTGTTATGATACCAACATTCGCATGTTGGATGCGGCAATATGTTAGGCGACTGTTTGGGCTTCCGGCTTCGATCTGAATTCCTGCCCAATCGCCAGCTTTTGGAGGATCCGCTGCGACGGTCTTCTGCGGTTCGGGGTTGGTATATCCATCTACTCCTGTTGTAAAACCGGTTGTTATTGGATCGGGCGTTGTATTTACTTCGGGTGCTTGTTGGCGTTCACGCATTCTCCCTAAGGAACCGAAGACAATCATTCTATCTGGTGATCCTTCAGCATAGAGTTCGCCATGCACGATGATCTGGCTCGGTGTATCTGTCGGTTCAAAACCGACAATTGTTCCTGATCGGATCGTCAGCGTGATGCCTTCTGGCACAACGAGCGTGTCAGTGATATAGATGCGTCCGTCCCAGACCTCGTTCTCTGTGAGTTCACCGGATTTCTCTATGATTTCTGAACCGGTGTCGCCGATATCGACGTTGAAGGTCTCGCCTTGGCAGCCACAATAGAATGCTGTTAGGGCACAGATCAGAAAAATTAAGGTGTTATAGGGTGTAAATTTCTGGTGCTGCTGTTTGATGGTTGTTGTTTTCATGTTATATTTTTACCATAGATAGGGATTCCTGTCAAGTATCAAAGAAAACAAAACTATTCAGTTCTTCCGTAATTTGGGTTTTCAATCATGTGTTCTTTCTTGTAGAAACGAATTCCTGATGGTGAGGTTTACTAACCACTAACGACTTCTCAAAAAAAGTTTGACATCAGCGGTTAAATTTGCTATAATTGTATAGTTAGGGACTAATCTATCGTTGCGCGATTTTAGCGGTCAAGATTTATAAAAAAGGACGCAAGAACAATGTTTGAAAGTTTGGGCGATCGCTTACAAAACACCCTGAAAAAAATCAAGGGGCAGGGAAAACTCACGGAGAGCAATATCTCTGATACGCTGCGTGAGGTGCGGCGCGCTTTTCTGGAAGCGGACGTTAACTATAAAGTTACGCGTGAGTTTATAGATCGAATTAAGGGACGTGCCCTTGGTCAAGAGGTGCTGGGTAGCCTTACGCCTGAGCTGCAGATCGCCCGGATCATCGGTGAAGAACTCACCCAATTGATGGGTAGCAAGGCGGAAAAGATTAACATTGCGCCGAGTGGTCCGACAGTAGTGATGCTTGCTGGGTTGCAAGGTGCTGGTAAAACGACGGTCGCGGCGAAACTGGCACTGAGGTTCCGTAAAGAGGGACGCAAACCGCTTCTCGTTGCTGCTGATGTATATCGACCCGCTGCCATTAAGCAGCTCCAAATTCTCGGTGAACAGACCGACACACCGGTGTTTTCGATGGGAACAGATGTTTCTCCGGTTGACATCGCGGAGGCATCTGTCGATGAGGCTTTGACGCACGGACATAACTGCGTTATTATTGACACTGCCGGACGTTTGCACATTGACGACACATTGATGGGTGAACTACGGCAAATCAAGGAGCGTGTTGAACCTACTGAAATCCTGCTGATTGTTGACGCAATGACAGGGCAGGATGCCGTAAATGTCGCCGAAAATTTCAACAGTGATTTGGAGATTGACGGTGTTATCCTCACTAAGATGGATGGGGATGCACGCGGTGGGGCAGCACTTTCGATTCGGCACATCACGCAGAAACCGATTAAGTTCATCGGGGTCGGTGAGAAAATTGAGGCAGCGGCATTAGAGGAGTTCCACCCGGAGCGAATGTCTTCGCGCATCCTCGGACAGGGTGATTTCCAAACGTTGCTTGAAAAAGCGGAAGAAGTTTTCAGCGAAGATCAGGCAAAAGAACTTGAACGTAAACTTACAGAGCAAAAAGGGTTAGATTTTGACGATTTCCTCACGCAACTGGAGCAGCTGAAAAATATGGGGCCCTTAGATCAATTGATGGATCTGATGCCCTTTAAGAATCAGTTGCCGGTTAAAAACCTTACACCGGATGAGAGCCATTTGCAAACGGCGAAGGCGATCATTCATTCAATGACACTTGAGGAACGAAAGAACCCTCGGTTATTAGATAGGAGTCGGAAGCTCCGCATTTCCAAAGGTAGCGGGACGACGGTGAATCAGATAAATATGCTGGTTTCACAACTCCAGATGATGAATCGTATGTTGAACCAGCAGGCGGCGATGGCAATGCCGCAGATGGGGCAGAAAATGGGCGCGCTTCCTCGTCCGAAGCGGAAGGCAGCGAGAAAACCCCGAAAACGGAAACGCCGCAGATAGCGATAGGTGAGTCCTTAGGGACTCGCTTTTCTTATAAACATAAACGCGGTCTGAATGCCATTAGGAGGTATTTTTTTGGCAGTTAGAATTAGATTACAACGACACGGTAGAAAAAAACGTCCGTTTTATCGACTCGTCGCGGCTGATGCACGTGCCCAGAGGGATGGCGTGTTTTTAGAACGCCTCGGTCATTACAATCCTATGACGGATCCGGCAGATGTTTTTATTGATGAAGAGAAAACCTTAAAATGGTTGAGAGAGGGCGCGCAACCCTCTGATACCGCAAAGCGTCTACTCAGTCAAAATGGAATTTTGATGAAATTCGAGTACGAAAGATTGGGAAAACCGATGCCAGGTCAGGAAGCCGCAGAAGAGATCGTGGAAGCGGACGAGTCCGAACCTACCGAGGCAAAAGAGGCAGAATCTGAAACGGAAATAGGTGATTCTGAAGAGACCGAGACACAGGTGGAAGCATCTGAATCCGCTGAAGAGGAAGAATAGCATCTGCTTTGATAGATTCCGAAACCGCAAGCAGCAGATATATCTACTGAAACCCGAAAGTCAACTATGTTCAAAGAATTGATTGAATACATCGTAAAATCTCTCGTTGATCATCCGGACCAGGTGGTGGTTAAAGAAGTCACCGGCGAAACGGTCGTTATTGTTGAGTTGACTGTCACGGAGGAGGATCTCGGGAAGATCATCGGTAGATATGGGCGGACGCTTAAAGCGATAAGAAGCGTCCTCTATACCGCGGGCTTGCAAGCGAATAAAAAGGTTATTCTTGAACTAATTGAACACCCCAGGTCAGAAGATGTGTAGCAGGGACAGGGTGGCTGCAGCGACTGAAATATAGAGCGTTGCTTCCAGCCTACATTAAGATGAAAATTGATGTTCTTGCCCTGTTTCCGGAGATAATCGCACCGGCGTTAGAGACGGGCATCCTCAAGCGCGTTCAGGAGACTGATAAACTCATCGTCAATCTCCATAACCTACGAGATTGGGCAACCGACAAACATAAGTCCGTTGATGATTATCCTTATGGCGGTGGGGCAGGGATGATTCTGAAACCGGAGCCTATTTTCGCAGCGATTGCGGCGTTGAACCCGGAGGTAGATGCACACGTTATCTACCTGACCCCGCAGGGTACCCCTTTGACACAGCGATTGGCGGAATCGCTCTCCTTGGAAACGCATCTCATTCTTTTGTGTGGACGTTACAAAGGCATTGATGAGCGAGTGCGTCACCAATTGGTAAAAACTGAAATCTCTATCGGAGACTATGTGTTGAGCGGTGGAGAGATCGCTGCACTCGTTTTAATTGATGCGATCGGTCGTGTACTCCCCGGTGCCCTCGGTGATTACGAATCCGCACACGTCGATTCGTTCAGTCATGAATTGTTGGACCACCCACACTATACGCGACCCGCTGAATTCGCAGGGATGGGTGTCCCTGAAGTGCTTTTGAGTGGACATCATGAGAATATTGAGAAGTGGCGGTATGCGGAGGCACTCAAACGTACCGCAAAGCACCGTCCAGATCTACTGCGGAAAATGGAACTGAACGAGGAAGATATCGAAATTCTCAAAACGGCAGGGTTGGTGGAGTAAACTAAAAATTTGATTCTTAGGTCTTTACGGGCTTGTAAATCTATATCAAGTAGATAACAGAATTTATATTATATTAACGCAAGTTGCTACTAATAGGTTTTGCACATTTCAGAAAGGGTTACGTCTCTTTTCCCACCCCGTAGGAGCGATGAACTTCGGAAAGCGGACGAGTCTGTTGAGAAGGTTTTCGTCTCTTTCTTCACCCCGTAGGGGTAATATGTCTATAGAAACTTCGTAGTGAGAATGAATAGGTGGCAGCTTGCGTTATATTTAAGGAGGAATAATAAGATGAACTTAATTGAATCTGTTGAAAATCAATATATGAAAAGCGACATTCCTGAGTTTGGACCTGGAGATATTGTCAAGGTGAACACCCGTATCCGAGAAGGACAGAAGGAACGAATTCAGGCTTACGAGGGAACCGTGATTCGTCGCCACCATGGTGGATTGAAAGAAACGTTTACGGTTCGCCGCGTTGCGTTCGGTGCTGGAAGTGAAAGGACGTTCCCGCTCCATTCGCCCAATATTGAGAGCATTGAGGTTGTTCGATACGGTGCTGTCCGACGCGCGAAATTGTATTACTTGCGTGAACGCACTGGAAGATCCGCACGCGTTAAAGAACGTAGAAGATGATCTGATGGAGATGAATGCTTTTGAGCTCGCTTGCCAACGAAGCGGCTACAAACGGATTGCAGGCATTGACGAGGCGGGCAGAGGTGCTCTGGCAGGTCCCGTCATTGCCGCTGCAGTCATCTTACCGATTCGTTGCGACATTAAAGGCTTGAAAGATTCAAAGCAATTGTCTCCGAAGCAACGTGCCCGCCTATTTGACGAAATCCACGATGTCGCTATGTCTGTAGGTGTCGGTGCCGCGGATCATCAGATGATTGATCGTTCAAATATCCTTAAGGCGACGCTGTTAGCGATGCAGGAAGCGGTTGAAAAACTAACCCCACAACCCGATTATCTGCTCGTTGATGGTTTGAATTTACCCGCAACGGGTATTGTGGGCGAGGCGATTCCGAAAGGCGATCGTCGAAGTTATTCTATCGCAGCAGCCTCCATTATCGCCAAAACCACCCGTGACCGACTCATGGTTGAAGCTGATTGTACCTATCCGAACTACGGGTTCCCGAAGCACAAAGGCTATCCTACCTCACAACATCGACAAGCGATTGCCCAATTTGGTGCGTCCGAGATTCATCGTCTCACCTTTAAACTCCTCCCTGATGATTAAACCTGTATACACTTAGGAGAGAACGAAAGACTTAAATGGATCGTTCACGCTTGAACATCGCAAAGATTGGTGAGTCGTTAGCAGCGAAGCATCTCAAGGCGCGTGGGTGTAAAATCCTTGCGCAGAACTATCGCGCGGGACGCGGCGAGATAGATATCATCGTACGAGATGGCGAATTTATCGTTTTTGTGGAAGTGAAAACGCGGCGGAGCCTCAGATTCGGCTTGCCGCAAGAGGCTGTAACCATCCAAAAACAGCGGCAGATCTCAAAGGTTGCTTTAGCATATCTGCAAGCTCAGAATCTCTTAGACGCGCCCTGCCGTTTTGATGTTATTGCCATTCACCTGTCCCCTCAACTTGAGTTGTTAAAACTTGAGCAGATCGAGAGTGCCTTCGCTTTTCAAGCCAAAACTGGATTTTGAAATGTTCTCATAACTTACAGGTCAGGAAACCGTAAAATCCGTTTCGCATTTCTGCCCATAATGTCTGCCAGTTCCGCTTCGGATATATCTGGTAGTAATTCTTCTATAACGGTAGTCAATTTACCATAACCCGGTTCTTCCAATATCCATGGAAAATCGGTTGCCCACATCAATCGTTTTGCCCCAAATCCAGTCAGAAGTCCCCGGTGCCATCCCGCCAAATCTTTATAGGGGAATTCTTCACTGCTAAAGGCGTACTGGCCGGAGAGATGCACGTTAACATTCTCAAAGCGGGCAAGTCGATAGGTGGTGTGCATAGTGAGATTGTACCCTGTCACCTGTATCTGAGGTCTCCCGAATTCGTCCCAGCTAAATTTGCCTTTTCCGGGGCACACAGCGAGATGGTTTAGCACAACACGAACCTGTGGGAATTCTTGTATCAGGTATGGCAGGAGGTGTGCATTGATAGCGTTCGGATAGAGCCATAGGACATAATCGCGTTCGGCAGCACACTTCCAGATCGGATACGCCGCGAACTCACGAACATCCATCTTCGCAAAAATATCACGCGGTCCCCCAAATGTAGAAAATCGGAATCCGATAATCCCGGTGTTATCTGTGAGTTCCGCCATGTGGTCAACAGGGTTCGGATGTCCCTCTGGGACCAATCCAATCCCTAAAAACCGATTCGGATATGCTTTGAGACAACGTAGCAGATAACGATGGTTCTCTATACTCGCGCCAGCCATCTGGACAAGGACTGCCTGATCGATCTGGTGTTTCTCCATTTCGCCTAACAACTTTTCGACAGGTTCTTCCCGTTCTGCGGGCCAAACGTCTGATATCTCCCGCGGAAACTCGGAGGAGGCTTTTGTGAAGACGTGCAGATGTGCATCGATTCGTGGCATTATGATAACCCTCCTTTGATTAGCCGTCCAAACTAAACAGTTTGCGGCGTTCCGGGGTCTGGCAGTATTCCGAGATAGATGCATACTGTTGCGGTCCAATACGTCCGGGTGTTCGTTTTTCGTAAATCAGGATAATGGATTTACGCGGCACATCGGAATGGTTGTCCATCGAAACGTGCCAGCCACACGAATTGAACATAATCGCTGTGCCTGCTTTACCGGGGAAAGTTTTGTGCCCGGTCATACTTTCTTGCCGCATCGGGCGCGTGTAGGGACCCGAACCCGGTTTATGACTGCCCGGCACAAATCCGAATTCCCCACCTCCCTGTTCGACATCGTTGACGTAGATTTGTACTTTGATGTGGAGTGGATTGTCATATCCCACATCGGGATGCCATCCGGTATAACTCACGGGCCACGGTGCCACCGTACGAACCTGAGGACCCAATAGAATCAGGTCGTTATCTGTGAACTCCATCAACGCGCCGTAGTAGCTTGGATAGTCGATAATATCAATGAAGATAGGGTCCTTTTCAAGCGGATTCGGGATGTCATAGAAGGTTGCGACGGATTCCCCTGCCTCAACTCTGTCCAGCCATTCTTCCTTGCATGCGTCTGCCCAATGGTCGAAAGCGGTTTGGAGTCGTTTGAGGTCTTCCCCTTGAATTGCGTTTTCAAAGACGAGATACCCTTCTTCTTCCCACTGTTTCTTTTCTGCTGGTGTTGGTAGAATCATGATCTCCCTCTCTTGACGTATTAGGATGATGTGAGCAGGCGACAACGGCAGCCTGCGGCTCTTAAAAGAAAAACGTTATAGGCCCAAAAACTATCTTTGTACGCTTTGCGCCAAATTAAGAAACGCGGCCCCTGCCCGCGATTTTCCAGATTGTCTCAACTTTATTATCTCTCACACCTACCAGTTCATCGTGGAGATTACTCGTCATCCCTTGGTGTAGTGGGATAACAGAGAGTTGTTCCCCAACCTTAAATCGGTGTGAGCATTCACTGACATTGACATGCCCATGTTCGACCGACATGCCGTAAATCTTAGCGTCGGGATGTTCAATGGTATGTCCATAAGGCGTTGGTGGATAACTGGCAAAGGTCTTCATCCCGCCATCAATAATAATCCGCTCAGGTGTCGGCGTGCTGACAACGGTTGTAATAACACGCAACACACACCTTTCGGGCGTTAGCATTTCTGAACTCCCGATTCGCGTCAAGCCTTCGTAGACATAAGAACCGCTACGGGTCTCTGTACAGCCGATCTCTTTTGATGCCGCTTCCGAACCTGTGCCGCCACCACTGATGATATTTACAGGAATCCCGTCGTTTGAGAGCAGGTCAAGCGTTTCTTCGATAAACGGCTTCGCTCGGATGTTGCTCGGATACGTCATCACACCTTGGAAGTCGATGCCTCGCATTTTCATAATCTGCTGTGCGAGGTGTTGTGCTGCTTGCGGTGATTGTACACCGCAACGTCCACTGCCGGTGTCGAGTTCCACGATAACAGGCACAACACAACTGTCAGCAATCGCTTGTTCAGAGATACCGGTTGCTGTCTCTTCCGAATCGAGTGCGACGATAACCTTGGCGCGTTTGGTGAGTGCTGTCAATCGCTTCAGTTTCGGTTTTCCGACAATGTTATAGGGGATAAGGATGTTGTCAACGCCGTCATCCACCATCGCCTCTGCTTCGCCTAACTTCTGGCAGGTGATACCTTGGGAACCGGCGGCGACCTGTAATTTAGCGATTTCCGGCACCTTATGCGTTTTGGTATGAACCCGCAGTGGAATACCGACCTGCTCGCAGTGCTGTGCCATTCCGTTGATGTTCCGCTCAAGCACATCCAGATCGGCAACAAGGGTCGGCGTGTCTAAGTCAGTTATGTTCATAGTTTCCTCGTGGTGTAGACTATGGATTTCTACGCTTAATTTACCTTTTGTGCATTTTTCTGTCAAGCATTCAGGTTACGATGGTTTGTCCTTGAACTTTTCTCAGAAATGGATATAATAGGTATGCTTCCCAAGCGGATACCATTTGGAGGAATGGTTGTCAGTTTGTCTCGCAGTGAAAGTTATTGATTTTAACCATCAACTCGTGTTTTCATAGAGGTCAGAATGTCAAAAGTTATTTTTCTTACGATTTTCGTTTTTAGTGTTGCGAATGTATCCAGTGCCCAAGAAAATATAGCACAACAGGTATATGCTATTTTTCAACAAAACTGTCTTGGCTGTCACGGAAAGGGCGGTGCATTTACTGAAGAATTGATTATGGAGTATCCGGAGTTGATCAATTCCGGTGCAGTTATACAGGGAGATCCAGAGGCCTCAGAACTCTATAAAAGGCTACTTGGCAATACCGATCGGGGACAGCAGATGCCACTTGGACAACCCCCGCTCACACCTGCTGCTATCAATACAATTCACCGCTGGATTGCAGAAGGCGCACCTGATTGGGAAACCCAACACGATATAAATTTCATCTCACCCACAGCGATGCTAAATAGCATCAAAACCCATCTCGAAGCGTTGAACCCTTTTGACAGGGTTTTCGCACGCTACTTTACCCTAACACATCTCCATAACGCAGGCGAAACACCAGAAACACTACACGCATACCAAACCGCATTCTCCAAACTTGCTAACAGTCTATCATGGGAGGCAGAGATTCACAACCCGCAGCCGATTGGAAACCACCACATTTTCTATATTGACCTGCGAGATTATGGTTGGGATGTTACCGAGGCGTGGACACACATTGAGGCTGTCTATCCATACCCCTACGGATTCGGATTACCTGTCTACGAAACATTGCAACAACTCACAGACAGCAATGTCCCCTATGTTTATATGGACTGGTTTATCGCAAACGCCGCCCGTCCACCACTCTACCACGATATTCTCGATTTACCCGATACCGATAGCCAACTCGAACGCAGACTGGAAGTAGACGTTGTTGAAAACCTATTCAACGCACCCGGCGAACGCGTTTGGCGCGCCGGTTTCAACAAGTCCGGTGTCTCTAATCACAATCGTGTCGTAGAACGACATCTGTCGAAATACGGCGCATACTGGAAAAGTTATGATTTCGCAGGCAGTGCAAGCATACAGAACATCTTCACACACCCGCTCAATTTTAGGCATGACGGCGGCGAGATTGTTTTTAATTTACCCAACGGGCTACAAGGCTATTACCTCGCGGACGCAAACGGCGAGCGACTCGATGCCGCACCCATTGACATCGTTTCAGACCCCAAAGCCGATGACCCAACCGTCCGTAACGGGATTTCCTGTATCGGCTGCCATACCGAAGGCATGAAAACCTTTGAAGATACTGTCCGAGCGGCTATTGAGCAGAACCCCAACCCGCTTTTTGACAAAGGGCATGCCTTAAGTCTTTACATTGAACAGGCAGTTATGGACACCTTCGTACAAGAGGATACGGACCGCTACCGAACAGCTCTCGAAAAAACAGGGGCGGGCTTTGGTGGGGTTGAGCCTGTACATCGCTTTCACGAGGCTTTCTTTTCACCCCTGACCGCTCACCATGCTGCCGCCGCGGTCGGCTTGGAGACGCAAACATTTTTGGAGTATATACAAGAGAAACCGAGGCTACAGAATTTAGGGTTATCTTCGCTTGCAACCCCCAACGGCACAATCAAACGCGATGCATGGACACAACATTTTGCTGAAATCGTGTTTACTATCAACGACACGGAAACAATATTAACAACGGGAATTTACTCTTATATACAAGATTCACACCTACGCGCCGCAATTAAAAAAGAATTAGGAAAAGACAATCTATCCACACTCACGCCAGAGGATATGCAACAACTGAAATTCTTATACCTACAAGATTTGGGGATACGCAGCCTGTCAGGGCTTGAGGCTGCAATAAACCTTGTAGAATTGAACATAGACAGAAATCCCATATCCAGTATAGGGCCCCTCGCAAACCTAACAAATTTGCGTCTCTTTTCTGCTACCGGAGCGGGCATATTCGACCTCACCCCCTTAGCCAACCTAACGAAACTGGAAACCTTAGATCTCAAGGAAAATAAAATATCGGATATATCGCCAGTAGCTGCCCTAATACAGCTGAAACGCCTATTTTTAGGAGGTAATAAAATATCAGATGTATCGCCTATCGCAAATTTAACCCAACTAAAATGGGGCGATCTTAGACGTAATGATATTTCTGACTTTTCACCTTTAGACACATTACTTCAAAGCACATCTATAATCCTGTTCAAAAATCCTGGCTTCCCCAGCGGAGGCCCTAAAATAGAGAAACCGTTGTTATGGGTGACCGTCCCTGCTGAAAAAGACCTCTGGGGATTTCCAAAGCTTGCTGTATCACAAAAAGACCTACTCTCCGCTGCAAGCAGCAATCTCGTGACAGAAATTGAAATATCTACGAATGGTGCAACAGAGGGGGAAAGTGTTGGAAACAATGTTTGGAGAGTTGGTGAACTGGATGGAGACGCTATTGGCAACATTAACACAATGCTACGTGACAACGGAATAAATCCACCCGATATTCCTGACTACGCTATCTATTTATGCTATACTTTCTATTCTACCAGCGAACAAAATACAAAGTTGTTTCTCGGAAGCGACTTTGAATCAAAAACGTGGCTTAACGGAACACTTATTAACAAAAACGCAGGATACTACGGACATCCGGATTACCAAACTTTTTTGCCAATCACACTCAAACAAGGGAAAAATGTTTTGCTTATTGCTGTTGCTAATAATGAAGGAGATGCGTGGGGCATTTACTTTGGATTTGCACCTGACACAGAATATACAACGATTCCACCCTACGATGTGAACCGAGACGGACAGATAAACATTTTAGACCTGGTACTGGTAGCAGATGCGTTCGGTAAAAACACGACACAAACGGATATTAACGGCGACGGCGTTGTCAACATCCTGGATTTAGTTATGATTGCAAATGAGATGTAAAACAATTCTAAGCATTCCGCCACCCACTACTACGGCCATAAACGACGCTATAAACAACTTGTGTTGAGAATTGTCTGTTGCGGGACTGTGGCAATTCCCTACGCTGGATGCGCAGCACAATGCCGCTCCGAATAAGCGCATAGACCCGCATAATTTTATTTTTCTGGGGTTGCTGCTTTCCAAAGGTCATCTGAAAACCCTCTTGAAAAATGCACGAGGTCTTCCCCATGCACACCGATAACAAAACAATTCTTATTTTTCTGCAGCCGAGAAAACTATTAAAAGGGAGAATTTAATAAATTGAAACGATTGATTGTAGGAATAACCGGCGCGAGTGCGGGGGTATATGGCGTTCGCCTGCTTGAGGTGCTCACAAAGCACGAGGATATCGAGGTCCATCTAACGATTTCTTCATCTGGAGCGCGCGCCTTGTCGGAGGAACTTCAGATTGAAGTTGACCTCGACGATTTCAAATTGGAGTCACTCATCGGTATCTCTTCACCGCGCGTTGTTTACCACCACGAATCAGACATCGCCGCGCCGATTGCCAGTGGTTCTTTCCGAACTGAGGGGATGATTGTAGCACCTTGTAGTATGGGTAGCGTTGCTTCCATTGCCGGGGGTATGTCTCGCAACCTTATCCAACGTGCTGCGGATGTGTGTATCAAGGAGAATCGTAAACTCGTGCTTGTCCCGCGCGAAACGCCCTTAAGTTCAATTCATTTGGAGAACATGCTCAAATTGTCACGTATGGGGGTTTGTGTGTTGCCAGCGATGCCGGGGTTCTATCACTACCCAAAAAATGTGGACGATCTACTCAACTTCATTGTCACAAAAATCTTGGATCAGTTCGGCATAGATACGAAGCTTATTCAGAGGTGGAAAGAATAGATTTTTTAATGAGGACTTACGCAGAGAGCGAATATTTGGAGGAAAGGATGGAAGACCGGAAGAATGGAAGGATGGGACCCCAATCTTCCGATTCTATAAAGAAAGGAAAGAATTTTGCGTAAGCCCTATTCCTTTTAGGTATAGCTATCTATTTCTGTTCTACCCGACTGTGATGTCTCTGCCACAGCCACCATAGCAGTGCCGGAATAACGTTGAGTGCTGCCATTCCCCATAGGATATCCTGTAGTTGAAACCGATCTAACAACGCACCCGTGATCAGTGCGCTGGCACCACCCATGAGTGTGAAAAGGGCAAACTCGGTGCCGAAGATGCGCCCTCGAATCTCGTTCGGGGCGCGTTGGAGCAGCAATTGCGTTGAAAATACCCATGCAATTCCACCGCCGATGCTCCTGACAAGACCACCGAAAAGCACAACGCCAAAGTTAAAAAGGGTAGCGGTAATCGCTATTCCGATTGAGGCGATCACGTAGCCCCAACTAATGCTTATCCTGAGCGGTTTGTCTCGGTCCCCGGTCCAACGCCGAGCAAAAATCGGTCCGATGCCACTGCCGATGCCGTTCATACAGTACATTGCTCCTAAACTGAGCGCGCCACCGACCCCGATAACGAAATAATTTTTGGCGATTTCAACCAGTATGATCTGAACGCCGGTAGACATGAGAAGGGATATCGCTGCCTTGTGCAGTGCTATGAAGAGGATGTCAGGATGCTGCAGCATATAACGCAACGCGGTTAACTTCGCACGTCCGGGCGTTCCTGACGTTTCCGACGATGTTCGCGGCAGTCTAATCTTAAGCAGGAGTGCCCCTGAAATAGCAAAAGTGAATCCGTCAATAACGAAGGCTGTCTGACTCCCAAAAAGTCCCGTTGTTAAGCCACCGATGGCGGCACCGACAGCGAGCATGACCGACCACGTCGCGGCACCGAGTGTGTTAGCCGTGCCGAGTTCTTGTGGCGAGGTAATATCTGGGAGGATCGCGCTCCGGGCGGGACTGAAGAAACCGCTTACGCCGAACAGAAGCACCGTGAGAGCATAAAGTAACCAGATGTCGCTCGCGTCTCGGACATAGAGAAACCCGAGAACGACAACGGCACGCACGAGGTCGGTGATGATTAACAGATGTTTTCGGTTGTAGCGGTCGGCACATATCCCCGCGAGTGGCGCGACGGCAAATGGAGCCAGCATTCGGATTGTAAACAGAATGCCTAACGCGAGACCAGAACCCGTCAACTCAGCAATCAATATCGCAGAAGCGATAAGGTTAAACCAATCCCCAAGCAGGCTGACCACCTGTCCACCCCAGAGCCAGCGGAAGTTGGGATTCTGTCGCATGAGTTGAAGATAGCCGACCGATTCTCCAGTATAACCGGTCGGTTCATTGGTTTTTCGCTGACGATCTATCGCAGACTTTATTGGGGTGCGTTCCTGTTTAGACAATTACAGACCCCATCGTTCGTTGATCGGTTTCTGGTAAACTTCGATGTTGCCTGCTACGACCTCCTCGTAATCTACCGCCTGCCCACAAGCATTAGATTCATATATCGCTTCACAAATCGATTTCGCACGTAGTCCGACCTCAGCATCGAGTTCGGGTGGACGGTCGTTCCCTATGGCATCCACGAAATCGTAGCATTCGAGCACCACACCGTCGGTAAAGTTGTGTGGGAAAAGCCTCGCTGCCTGTTCGTCTGAGAGACTCGCCATATATTCCTGAATAAGGCTTTCCATGCTATGGTGGGTTCCATCTTTGAGGATGACTTCCGCGCCATCAAAGGGACCGTGGAAGATGTCGCCATCATCGAGCAGGCAGCCCTCGCTACCGTGGTAAACGACATGATGGAAGCCGTGTCCAACTGCTGCCCATGTACAAGTCCAGAGTCCGATAACACCGTTTTTGAAGTTGATGGTTGCTACCCAAGTATCCTCTTGTTCGTTCTTGACGAGCTCCCCTGCCTTGGTAACTTGCAAATCCTCAAATTGGCAGACGCGTCCGTACACGGTGCTTGGATCACCAAAGAGATAGCGGATGGTATCACAATAGTGCGCGCCGGAATCCATCACCATACCACCACCACCGAGCGTTAAGTCGAGTCGCCAATGCCATTGGCTTTGCGGATCTGGTGCCCGATAGCTGGCGTGTTGTGCAGCAAACATCCGTAAATCTCCGAGCATCTGTTTTTCGTTCATCAACCATTCCGCTGTCCGTCGACTCGGCATCCGACGAATATTTTCAGCGGTTGCAGCGATTTTGTTATTCGCTTTCGCTGCAGCGATAATCGCGTGGCTCGCTTTGACGGTAACGCCCATCGGTTTTTCTACCATGACGTTGACACCGTTGTTGAGGCACTTTATCGCGTTGATATGATGGTGCGCGTGCGAGGTGCAGATGTCTGCCCCGTCTAAGTCCGCTGTTGCGAGCATTACGTCGGTATCATCGAACACCGCTGGCTTTTTACCTGTCACATCTTTAACTCGGTTTGCGAAGTCGTCTGCGCGTTCTTTGACTTCGTCGCACATCGCGACGAGTTCCACTTTTCCGGGTTCTGTTTGATGTATTGTGAGATAAGCGTTGAGATGTCCGTTTGCCATCCCACCGCATCCGATAATTGCAATTTGAACCGCCATGATTTTCCCCTCTTTGGTAAAAATGTGTGATGTGGTATATTAGCATAGATGTGTTTTTTTAGCAAATTAAGGCACTTTTTTAGGAGCTCTGGGGGCGGCTTCTATATACCGCTAATGGCTGGAAAGTGTGTCGCAGCGTCTCTAATTTAATTTGACAAAGCGGTTTCTGTTGTATAATATATATCCGTTGTTTACTTGGGTGATTTCATTTCTTGGATCACGATGTCAACTTAACTTATTTTCAAGGTGCTGAGTTGAGAATTCCATTATTAAACCTATTTAAAAAATATGATCAAAAGGTGGGGCAGCCCCCCGGAACCCTTGTTTATCTTGGCGAAGAGCCAACGGAACCTGTTCGGATTACTATCATTGATTACGATGAAACACGCCTTCACGAAGAGGAAGTCCAAACAGTTGAGGCGTGCATACCTTTCATAGATACTGAGACTGTAACATGGATTCAGATTGAGGGGATTCATGAGATACCTATCATTGAAGAGATTGGGGAGTGTTTTGGTGTTGATCCTCTTTTGCTTGAGGATTTGATGAATCCAACCCAACTTCCCAAGATAGAGGTTCGTGAAGACTATGTCTTCATTCTTCTTAAAAATCTCGACTATAACACTGCATCCGCAACGGTCTCCAGAAAACAGATTAGTTTTATCATCGGTCCTAATTTTGTCTTGTCCCTCCAAGAAAACTATAGCGAAATCTTCACATCTATCCAAAATAGACTCCGAAATGCGCAAGGCAGGATTCGACGAATGCGGTCCGACTACCTTGCCTATACATTAATAGATGTTATTGTTGACAATTACTTCATAGTCTTAGATAAGATTGGCGAGCGGGTTGAATCGCTGGAAGAAGAAGCTATCACGAACGCTACACCGGAAGTTCTCACGAAAATCAATATTTTAAGAAAGGAACTTCTGCTTCTGCGTAGACCGATTCTCCCGCTGCGGGACGTTATTGACGAGATTTTACATGAGGAAATCCCCCTACTTGATGAAAACACACATCTGTACTTTCGCGACGTTCATGACAATCTAATTCAGGTGATCCAAATGTTAGAGATGATCCGATCAGCTGTTTCAGGGTTGTTTGATGTCTATACTTCGGCAGTTAGCCATAGGATGAATGAAGTGATGAAGGTATTGACTATCGTCGCTACGTTCTTTATTCCTTTGACCTTCATCGCCGGTATTTATGGGATGAATTTCAAATTCATGCCTGAGCTTGAAACACCGTGGGGATATCCTATTGTTCTGTTAGTTATGTTAGGTATTGGCATCGGCATGTTTGTCTTCTTCAAATTCAGAAAGTGGCTCTGAATTTTTAGATAGGGTGCTACAGCGGTGTTGTGTCAGTATCTGTTTGTTGATTGTTAAAAAGGAGTTGTGTTGTGAAAATTTTAAATCCTATACTTTACGCACTTCGGCTCGGAGTGTTTCTTTTGGTAACCTCTTCGCTCCTGATATTCAGTAGTTGTGACGAGTATGAAAGTTGGACAAACGATCCACCCGAAATCAATACGTTCACTGTTCCAAAAGAGGTGCGCTATGGGGAAAGCGTTGAACTTAAAGTCGGTGTTTCCGATCCTGAGAACGACGAATTAACTTATACATGGGAAGTATCTGCCGGAACATTGATTGGAGAAGACGGAGCAGAAGTTCAGTGGATAGCTCCTGAACTCCGGGATTCAGAAATCGCACCGGACCAAGCGGTTACGGTTCATGTATCTGTCAGAGATAAGGGGGAGGAGACTGTTTCAAAGTCTGCCGCAATTATCGTCTTTTCAAAATCATACAGAGTCGCTGAGGCACTCAGCGGCGTTTATGAACTCGTCCGGACCCAATTAGCCGGTGAAACAACTGAAGCCTTCGGATCAATGCGGCTAACAACAGCAACATTTACCAGAGAATACCAGAGTAACAATGCGTTTTTCTTCGGTTCGTATAAATTGATTGAACCCTTTGACGAGAGAAAAGGGACGATCTATTGGTTCTCTGATGGGAGTACCCAACCGATTGTGAGTACTTATACGTGGGACGGTGAATTATTAGTCCTTTTTTGGACTGCCACCTCCACCGGACATATCTACCAAAAACTGAATTAACACTTATGCGTTTTTTGCGCGCTGAGGTTAATAAAATCTATGGAGAGCGCGTACATTAAAAGGGAGCAGATAGTGAAAATAAATTTACGTTTCAATCTATTGGGACTTTTGATTATTACTTTCATCTATGGATCGTATATGTCAGGTTTTTGCGCAGAAAATGAGCGGATCACCGCCGAAGTCAATGGTCGTCCGAAAAAGTACGACGTTATTGAAACAAAACGCTACGAGATTGTTGAAGTCGAGGATTCACCCATTACACCGGATGCCCTGAAGTCTGTCGCAGAGCAAGCCGTAGTTGATGCTGAAAAAGACGCAGCGGCGCATCTTAATAGAACTTTGTGGTTTAGTACGGGATGTTTTTTTCCATTGGTCGGTCCTATTTTCTCGCAGCGCTACCAACCTTTTATGCCGACTGCCCGCGTTCTCGGTAAATCCCCTCAATATGTCGCTTTCTACTATGATGCCTATAAGATTAAAACGAAAAAACTTCAGTATAATTGGGCATTAGCGGGTTGTCTCATTGGTGCCCCTATAGAGATATATTTAATCACACTTTTGTACAGGCACACTCGGGATTAAGCAGGATGATAGCGCACAAGAGACGAAAAGAACTGATAAGAATTAAATACCTAAAGCTCTATTTACCGTGACCGTTCTGGGTTGAGGGGGAAAATGAAAAACATAATAGAGGTACTGTTAATTTACTTTAACAGGACCGGAGTGAAAAGGTTGTCTCTGATTTTCATCGGAATCGTTGGCTTAATTCTGCTGGCAATACCCGCGTATTCACAGTTTGCAGATTTACCACACGATGCAAAAACATTGGATATCGGTGTAAATGGCGACGGGGCTTCGCAGACGCTTAGCTTAACGGTTGTCGTACCGCTTCGTAGCATTAACGGCTGGGCAGGTGTCTTTGGTTCGCGCGCTTCGGGTGAAGGAGAAGTGCTTTCTGAAATCGCCAAGGCACGCGTACAGGGCGGTTTTCGCATAGGCACATTCGGTATTGAGGCGTTTACGGATTTAGAGCGTAACATTACCAAAGGCAGTGCCCTGACATCCCAAATTGGCAGTTATATCCGTCCTGCGATTTATGAAAGAGGAACGCTCCGCGTATCTGGTGGTATTGGTGCTTTCCTTGAAAATATCCAACCCCACAAAGACCTTGTGCTAACGAGATTCGATCCCACGACATTTCGGTGGTTGGCGTTTTCATCGATCGGATGGCGGAGACTCAATACAGTGTTAAAATTTACGCCACAAATCGGCTTCAAAAACTTCAAGTTTTCAGCGGAACCTGCTATCACGTTTAGCCTGTCCACGCGATTAAGCTTGCGCTTAAGTGGCTCTATGACCTATAATAGTGAACCATTGACAGAGAATTGGCATTACAAATATTTATCCATATTACGTGTTACGTTGTAAGAATTAGGACTTACGCAATTTGCTGATGAGTACCTCCGGCCCGCACGCCGCTGGCGAGGTTTCAAACCTCGCCAGCAAGGGTGCTGCGTAAATCCTGAGAATGTAATGCCTTGCTTGAAATTTCAACACCGTTCGGCTATCTGTTTTATTTAAATTGTTTAAACGAAAGGAAAACCGACGATGCTCTCAAGTTCAGGAGAACGATCTGAATCCAGATTTGGCAGCGGTGTTCCGGGACCTCAATACGGACACGGCTTCGGCACCGCACCTGTGTTTCTTGCCTCAATTAGTACGATTCTCGGGGCAATTCTCTTCTTACGATTCGGCTACGCTGTGGCACACGTTGGTCTGTGGGGTAGCCTCATGGTTATCGCACTCGGTCATCTCGTGACTGTTCCCACCGTTCTGGCAGTTTCCGAGATTGCGACGAACCGTCGTGTCGCGGGCGGTGGTGCCTACTATATTGTCAGCCGTTCCTTCGGCGAGAGTATCGGTGGCAGCATCGGAATTGCCCTGTACATCTCGCAAGCGATCTCGGTTGCCTTCTATATCGTCGCGTTTGCGCAATCTTTTCAACCTATCTATGACTGGGTTGCAACGACGTATGTGTTGACCCCTGACCCTCGTTGGGTAAGTCTACCTTTCACTGTTTTGCTTCTTGTGCTTATGCTCACGAAGGGGGCTGGTCTCGGTGTTCGCGTCTTGTGGGTTGTCTGTGGAATCTTAGCGGTCTCAATCACCTCATTTCTTTTCGGAACGGGCCCCGAATCGATCCAACCTGAAGGATTAAACCTTACGGCGCGTATTGAGGTCTCCGATAGTTTTGGCACGGTTTTCGCGACATGTTTTCCCGCTTTCACCGGTATGATTGCCGGCTTGGGATTGTCCGGTGATCTAAGGAATCCTCAAAGGAGTATACCCCTCGGTACGATCGGTGCAACGTTCGCCGGTATGGTCATATATGTACTTGTTGCGATCAAATTGGGGCAGAGTGCCACCCCTGAAGCACTTGCTGCCGACGAGTTTATCATGGCGAAGATCTCTCTCTGGAGTTCAGCAATCTACGTCGGATTGGGTGCAGCGGCATTCTCTTCTGCGCTCGGCTCAATTATGGTGGCTCCCAGAACGCTCCAGATGCTCGCTCGCGACAATGTGCTGCCTATCCCTAAGCTAAACCGTCTCATGGAGAAGGGTATAGGCGAGACGCAGGAACCGGTGTATGCGACCTCTGTATCTGGGATAATTGCGATTGTATTCGTGGCGATCGGTGAGTTAGACTTTATCGCCCAGATTTTGACGATGTTCTTCATGGTAACCTATGGTGCGTTGTGTGCGGTATCGTTCCTTGAGCATTTTGCGAGTAATCCGTCCTATCGTCCTACTTTCCATTCTCGTTGGTACTTGTCCCTGTTAGGCACTGTGATGTGCGGCTTGATGATGTTCCAAATCAGCGCGCTGTATGCCTTCATTTCAATTGGGCTTATGGCGGTAACGTACCTCGGTCTCCGTCGAAGTCATAGGGGACAACGTGACTTGACTGCGATCTTCCAAGGGACGATGTTTCAGTTGACCCGATGGCTCCAGATTACCTTACAGAAGAGCCGTGTTATCTCGTCTGAGGGTGGGTGGCGTCCATCGATTGTCGCAGTGACCCGATTCGGTGAGCGGCGACTCGGGCATTTCGATTTGCTCCGCTGGATATGCCACAGGCACGGATTCGGACACTTCATTCGCCTGTTCCACGGTGACTACTCGTTTTCCAGCGAACTCCAAGCGCGTATCCATGTTGATGAGTTGATTAAAAGGACGGAGGTTAGCAGAGCCGGTATCTTTGTCGATTCCGTAATTTGCCCGACGTTTAAACTTGCGCTGTCGCAAATACTACAAATGCCGGGAATTTCTGGTTTACCAAATAATTGTGTTCTCCTTGAGTTCGATCGAGATAACCCTGACGAAATCGAAGAGGTCCAGGAAGGAATACGCCTCGTTGCGAATTCGTTGTTCAATGTCCTCGTTCTGCGCTCAACGGGTTACCGCTTTGGATATCGTTCTACGATTGATGTTTGGGTGACAGAGGACAATCTGAAGAACGCTCCGATGATGCTACTGCTCGCGTATATTATTGTCGGACACCCGGATTGGAGACGCGCTGAAATCCGACTTTTTGCTTGTTCCGAGGCTACGGATGCTGAGCGTGAAGCGGATAGACTCTCGACGCTAATGAAAGAGGGACGACTGCCGATTTCGATGCATAACGTGACTTCTGTGTCATACGGCAGCCAAAAGGCTTTAGAACAGGAAGTAGAGCACCGATCCTCTCAGACGGATTTGGTCATCGCAGGCTTGACAGGCGAAGACCTCGGTTCTGAAAAATTAAGTCAAACGCTGCGCTCCTATGCAGACGCGAACGATGTCCTGTTTGTTCATGCAATCGAGCAAATATCCATTGATTAGTGGGATATCTTGATTTTTCCAAACAGACACTAAGAAAAAGGGAATGAAATGTTTTTAGAATTCATAGAGCGTTTAGGGACTTTCATAGATGCTATTATCAATTCACCGTTTAAAGGTATTCTCTTAAGCGTTATTACAATTGCAACTTTGCTCATTCTCAAAGCGATTTTAGGATATTTCGTTAGGAGGTATGTTTACCAGCACGCCCAATTGGAAACAAATGCCCAAAATTTCATGGCGGTGTGGGGTTATATCTGGACGGCTATTATTGCGATCTTCGGTATTATTAGTTTGGGTGGCTCTCTCAAAACGCTCGGTATCTCCGCGGGGTTTCTGGGTATGGTTTTGGGATGGTCCTTGCAAGCACCTGTCACAGGGATTGCAGCGTGGTTAATGCTAATCCTGAAACGTCCTTTCAAGATTGGCGATCGTGTTATTATCGCTGGCATCACAGGCGATGTCGTGGATATTACTTTAACGCACGTTATTCTCAATCAAGTTGGTGGGACGGTGTCCAGTGAAGAACGTTCTGGTCGCGGTATCCTCATCCCCAATGCGATTCTGTTTGGACAGACAATTACGAACTATACCTTGGAGGAGGAGTATATTTTGGTTGAAGTACCTGTTCGGATTACCTTTGAATCGAATTGGGAAGAAGCAGAGCGGATTCTGGTTGATGCAGCAAAGGTGGTTACAGCGGATGTCATCAACGAGGTTGGCGAAGAACCGTTTATCCGTGCGGAGTTGTTTGATGCAGGTGTAATGATGCGGTTACGCTACAAGACGCGTCCGGTGGACCGCGCGAAGAGCCTCAGTGACATCGTCAAGATTATTTTCCATGGCTTTTCCGAGAGTAAGGCGGTTGAGTTCTGCTATGCACATTCGGAAATCATTTACTCATGGAAAGACCAATCCGTATTACCAGCACGTCTTCCAGAGGAGTAGCTATGTCTTTAGAAATCTGGCGTGCGATACTCAATTTCAAATACATATCTGCGATATGGATGGTCTTGGCAGTGATAGGGGCGGTCATTGTCTATTTTCGTCTGACCTCGCGACTCCGAAAGTTTACCGATGCGCGCGCCTATAAGCCTGAGAATGCTGACCGCTTCTTTTTTACATGGCGTTACGTCTTCATGTTTTCGATCGGTGGGCTTATCATTTTTATGTTTTCCGATGTCTTTGGAATCATAGGACTGTCATTAGCCTTTATTATGACCCTGATGGGGTGGGGCATCCGAAACCCGATCATGAACTTAGCCGCATGGTTATTGATTATTCTGAAGAAACCTTACCAGATTGGAGACCGGGTTATTTTAGGTGTTACTATCGGTGATGTGCGAAACATCTCGATCATGTATACACAATTGGATCAAGTCGGAGGAACGATTGGCGGAGAAGAGAAATCTGGACGCAGCGTCATGATTCCGAACCAACATCTTTTTCGATGGAATGTAATTAACTACACACGAGACGAAAAATACATCCTTGATGAAGTGATCATTCGTTTGACGTACCGTTCAGATATAACGCGTGCCGAGCAAATTATGTGTCAGCAGGCATCAGAAGTGACAGCCGAAATATGTGAGGAAACAGGTGAATCGCCTTATGTGCGGTTTGAGTTGATACCATCCGGAGTCGTTGGTAAACTCAGGTATCGGGTCCGTGCTGTGAATCGGCAAAGTACTTCAACGTTAATCGTCGAACGAATTTCCAAGGCGTTTATGCGTGACGGGCAGATTGAGTTCGCCTACGTGAAAAGGGAGGCACTGCTAACACCGAAAGACGGACAGTTACTCCCGCCACAATACCTTTATACCGCGCGTTAGCGAGTAGGATAGCGTCAGATGGATGAGTTGGTTCAACAATTTCTTGATTTACTTCAAACGCGTGTCATCACTTTGGGTGAAGAACCTGTACAGGTTATCCAAATTGTTTTATTAATTGGGACTTTGGCGGCAGCATTGGTAATCGGAGGCTTTCTACGCCGGTGGTTTCGTCGTCTTTTCAATAGATTCAGGATGCCAGAAGACCTCAGGAATCGATTACTCGCAATCCTGTTCCTTATTGTTCTGGTTTTTGGAATTGCTTTGGCATTCCAGTTTGCTGGAATTAGCACAGGGTTCCTCGGCAAACTTTTTGACTACCCCCTCACAGATCTGTTTCAGCCTTCCCAGAGTGCCACTGAAACTGAGGTTGATGCGGAAGGATCACCTACTGAAGCCCGTGAAGATGTGCGTAAATTGACCTTGGCGAGGCTTTTTTATGGGTTCGTAATTGTCTTTGGAATGTTTATCCTGTCTAAATATGTGCAGTGGGTGCTACGGCGACAGGTGCTACAAGCGTTTCAAATTGCGGAACATACCCAATTTATCTTACTCCGTTTTCTTCACTTCAGCCTAATCATTATCGGTGTTATTATCAGTCTCAGCACTATCGGCGTGAGTTTCACAAGTTTAGCTATAATTTTTGGTGGTTTGAGTATCGGTATCGGTTTTGGCTTACAGAATATCGCCTCAAACGTGATTTCAGGGTTTATTCTGATTTTTGAACGCCCTATCAAAATTGGGGATCTCGTTGAGGTTATGGATGTTAATATATTTGGCAGAGTCAGTAGCATTAATCTCCGCTCGACAGTTATCGTTTCGCTTGATGAGAAGGAGCTTATCGTTCCGAATTCTCAATTAATTACGGAAGCGGTTCATAACCTCACGCACGCGAACAATCTGTACCGGCTTCGTATTCCCGTGGGAGTGTCGTACGGTTCAGATGTGGATCTTGTCAAGCAAGTACTACTTGATGCCGCAGATGAGCATTTCGGCGTGATCAAAGAACCAATTCCGAACATCAGCAACGTTACTTCTCCTTTCGTTCGCTTTATTGCTTTTGGGAATTCATCCTTAGATTTTGAGTTATTGGCATGGATTCCAGACTCTTTTCAGCGTTTCGATGTCGCCAGTGATCTCCATTTCATAATCTGGCATAAATTTAAAGAACATGATATTACAATCGCATTCCCACAACTGGATGTCCATTTTGATCCGCCGGAGATTGAACAGGAATCTTGACAGGGGAGTGTCCTATTGGTGGTTTAGGAGTGTCGGATGACATCGCCCTTGACGAGGTAATAGACCTCTTCGCCGATATGTGCAGCGAGGTCCCCTATCCGCTCCAAATGGCGGAAAAGCAGTAGGAGACTGATACCGGGTTGGATGAGTTTGGGGTGTTCGCTCAAAATGGTCAGCAATTCATTCAGCATTTTTTCATAGATTTCATCAACTTCGCTGTCCCGTTCTCGAATTTTTAGCGCATATTCGGCATCTCGATTGACGAACGCATCCAGCACGCCCTTTACCATCGACTGAATCACTTGTGCTGCATACGGTAAATCTACGAAGGGTTTGACCGGTGGATGTTCTGATAACTCAATGCTCCGTTTGGCGATAGCAACACTTTTATCTGCTATCCTTTCGATGTTGTGGTTAATCTTCATCGCTGTTGTTAGAAATCGGAGTTCTGTCGCTACTGGCTGATGGAGCGCGATCAGTTGGATACACGAGGATTCGATCTCGTTTTCAAGCAGATCAATCTTATCATCTGTATCAACAACGAGTTGCGCTAACGCTTTATCTCGCGTTAAGACAGATTCAACGGCTTGGCGTAGCATCTGTTCCACAAGCCCCGCCATTTCTAAAAGTTTATGCTGAAGTCCCGTGATTTCGTGTTCTAACATAGGAGGAGTCATCAGTTATCGGTTAAAGAGGGGTCCGTGGAAGCCACAGAAACCTCTTCCTACTGAAAACTGAAAACCGAAGACTGACAACTATTTTAACCTAATCTTCCTGTCACATACTGTTCTGTTTTGGTGTCCTGTGGGTTTGTAAAAATCCTTTCCGTCATTCCAAATTCAATTAATTCGCCGAAATAGAGAAACCCTGCGGTGTCAGAGACGCGAGCGGCTTGTCTTCTTTTATTCGTAACAAAGATAGGCGTGCAGTCTTCTGTCAGATTCCGTACGAGTGTCTCAACTTTGACGGTCTCAATCGGATCGAGTTCACCACACGGTTCGTCAAGTATTAGAATTTCTGGTTCAACCGCTAATGCACGTGCGATACAGAGAAGTTGCTGCTGCCCTGTAGAGAGTTGTTCTGGTGTTCCGTCTAAAATAGGTTCAACATCGTCCCAGAGTCCTGTTTTTTGGAGATTTTTCTGAACAATCGTATCTAACTCTGCGGGTCGATTTATGCCTGAAATCCGAGCACCATACGCTACATTCTCATAGATAGAGCACTGAAACGGTCTCGGTTTTCGGAACACCATCCCAATCTGTTTCCGAATAGCAGCGACATCCGTTTTTGTTGCGTACATGTCACTGCCCTTAAAAAGTATTTCGCCGGTGAACTTGAAATCCGATGTAAAGTCGTTTAAGCGGTTGATACATCGGACAAGCGTACTCTTACCACAGTTAGCGGGTCCGATAAGCGCAGTCACCTGTCCCTGCTGAACCTCAAAGGAGAGAGAATTCAGAATCTGCTTATCGCCGAACCACACATTTAGGTCACGGATGCTCAAGATAGGTTGCTTGCCTTCGGTTTGCATCGCTGGCACCGTGGGAGGTTGGGATTGCCTCTCCGTTTATCTCAGGACTTACGCAGCTTCCTCGCTGGCGAGGTTTGAAACCTCGCCAGCGGCGTGTGGTAGTCGCTGTTCGTAAAAAAATTGCGTAAGTCCTATATCTTTTAAGTATCAATTGTGTTGTGTTGAAGCCGGAACGTATATTTCAATAAGGAAACTGGAGGCGTTACTCAATAGTAGTGCACCTCCTAAAAGTAGAATGAATCTGTCGGGAAACCCTCTGAGTTCCGTTGTATAACTCCATGCCTGAATAGCGACGAGCAATGCAGCAGCGGCGAACGCACGAGCCATCGCTCTACATCCGCCTGCAAACATCCGTGGAAAAGCACGTGGCACGACCTGTTTCGTTAAAACTTGCCATTGGGTGGCACCTAATGCGTAAGCGGATTCACGGATTGGTGTTTCCACCGATCGGAGTGCTCTCTGCGTCGTCTTGATTGCGACTGGCATTACGGTCAAAATGAAGATTAACGTCTCCGTGTAAAATAGTGTGGTGTTACGCTGAAAGGATGTTCCTGCTAAAGCGGATCCCTCCGCATTCTGAAGAGTCGCTTTAAAAACACCAGCGTAGCCGAAGAGAACAGCGACCGCCAAAAGTCCATACAAAAGTGAAGGGATGCCAGTCAAAAAGGCGACCTGACTTTCGATGAAACGCCGGACCCAATTTGTCGCTGAAAGCCATTCTTCTACGTAAAAGGCACACGCTATTCCAAGCAAAATAGCCAAAAAACTGATCGGTAGAATCAAATTGAGATCGCCGAGCAGAGGCGGTAATCCGTCTGAAATGCCCGATGCTGGCGATGTTTGTATAGTCGTTACATCTGCTTTTTTCAGGACATTCCAAAAGAAAATAAGCGCGACAATCTCTATTACAACAGTAATGCTCAGCAAAACAATTTTTTTTCTGAGTCCTGGACGCATCATCAAGGAATTCATGATAGGTCGATCTTATTCGCGCGCAGTGTATTGGCTGCCAGTTATCAAGGCATTGTGCTTTCAGTTGTCAGAAATCCGTTGTGGCGGTTGCAGGCGTTTTTAACTGACACAACGATCTCTTGGCTGATTGCTGACGGCTGATTGCTATTCTTATCCGTATCGCATCTGCACATAATCCTCGGTTTTCTCGTGTTGTGGGTCTTCAAACAGTGCTTGGGTTTCTCTGTGTTCAATTAGTTCACCGAGGAACATGAAGAGACACTCTTTGCTGACGCGTCGTGCTTGTGCCATGTTATGTGTCACGATTAGAAATGTATACGTCCCTGCGAGGATTTCCATTAACTCTTCAACGGCACCTGTGCCTTTTGCATCTAACGCTGAGCAGGGTTCATCCATCAGAATGATTTTTGGCTTCAGCGGTAACAGGCGGGCGATACAGAGTTTCTGCTGCTGTTCAAGTTGAAGTGATGTCGCCCGCACCTTCAGATTATCTTTCAAGTCCTCCCAGAGGAAAACGGATGTTAGTGCCTCCTCAACAATCTGATCCGATTCTGCTCGTGTCATACTCCGCAGTGGCGAATGAATCCGCAATCCGAATAGGACATTTTCGTAAACCGAAATCGGCAACGGGTTTGGTCTCTGAAATACCATACCGACGGCTTTCCGAAGCTCCGGCAAAGAAACATCTGCATCGTAGATATTTTTTCCCAGAATCTCGATTTTTCCCTTTGTCGTAACGTTACCGTAGCGTTCGTTCACGCGATTAAAGCAGCGAAGTAACGTTGTTTTCCCACATCCAGAGGGACCGATAAGCGACGTTATCTGACCATCTGGTATTTTCGCGTTGACATCAATGAGTGCCTGAAAATCACCATACCAGAGGCTGAGATTTTCAGTTTCAATACTATAATTCATTTTTTTTCAAGTAGGGGTTGGGTTTCCCAACCCGTGAGCCGTTGGATCTCCCAACCCGTGAGCCGTTGGGTTCCCAACCCCTGTGGACAAGGGGACTATTCTGATTGCCGACGGCTGACTGCTGATAGCCAATTTACCCAAACGTCCCATTTACGTAGTTGTATGTAGCTTGATTCGCAGGATTTTCGGAAAAAATTACATCCGTTGTGTCAATCTCAATGAGATCGCCGTTGAGAAAAAAGGCGGTGCGGTTCGCCAACCGTTTCGCCTGTTGCACTAAGTTCGTGACGAGCAAAATCGTCATTTCTGACTGTAACGTTTTTAGGACCTCTTCGATACGCATCGTTGTAACAGGATCAACAGCAATTGAGAATTCGTCGAGACAGAGAATCTCCGGTTGGTGCGACAAGGCACGAGCGATTGTCAAACGTTGTTGTTGTCCACCTGATAGTTTGGTGCCAAGTGTATTTAACCGGTCTTTTACTTCGTCCCAGAGTGCCGCCTGCTGCAGACATCGCTCGACGATTTCATCGAGTTCCGATTTCGCGCGGATTCCTGCTGTCCGAGGCGCGAAGGCAACATTGTCGTATATGGAGAGCGGCAACCCAACTGGCAAAGGGAGCACCATGCCGATACGCCGACGTAAACCATAGACATCGCCAATTGTATTGATGTCCACGCCATCCAGTTTTACGGAACCTTCCACGGTTGTATCAGGTGTAAATTCAAGGGTCCTGTTGATAACCTTCAGGAGTGTCGTCTTACCGGACTGCGCGGGACCGATGATACCGAGAATCTCGTTTTGGTAGACATCAAATGAGATACCGTTCAGGGCGGGGCTGTCGCCATATCGCACCTTCAAGTCGGTAACCTCAATTACAGGCGTGTTTTGCGAACCGTTGTGGCTATTCGTTTGCATGCGTGTCGTCATTGCCTTCCATGGATTGATTTTCTGCGTCTTTTTCTCTTTCCTCTATTTGTTCGCGTTCCACCCGTGCTTCTGTCAACGCTGAGGCTAACAGTCCAGATGGGATTGCAATCAGTCCGACACCCACAAGGGTGACAAGTGCTGTGAAGGTCTTCCCACCTGGCGTTTTCGGGAAGACATCTCCGTAACCGACTGTTGTTAGTGTCACGATAGCCCACCACATGGAATCGAAAATGGAGCCGAAATCTTCAGGTTGCGCATCTTTTTCAAAATAGTGGATACCACATGCAGCGAGATAGACTAACATCAAGGACAAAATAACCAGTGCCAAGAGTTCTCGCCGGATTTCATTCAGTGCCTCGGTGAGCCGATCTACTGCTAAGATAAATCGGGTCGCCTTGAAGATTCTGAAAACTCGCAGAAACCGTAGTATCCGAAGGACACGGAACCCCGGCAGCAGAAACAGTGACGGTAAAATAGCGAGTAAGTCTATTATGCCGTAAAAACTGAAGATGAAATCCCGTTTTCTCGGCTCAATGTAGACGCGCAGGATATATTCTATCGAAAATAGGAAAAAAAACATCCCATCCACAATAATGAAGTGAAGTGCATGTGGGTCTTCACTATCAGATTCCACCACAAAAACGACAGCGGAAGCAAGAATCAGAAACTGGATGAGAGCGCTGCAGATATTCCCTTCAATGATCTCTCTTAATTTTTCTTTGTTCATTTTTATTTCTAACGGTTCTCAATAGATCGTTGTAGGGCTTAGAGTCGTTTTCTGTGCCACAACGTTCACCGGTTTCTGACTGCCGACTGCTGACGGCTGACAGCCATCCTACCATTTCTTCCGAGTTCTGAGATACACCCTTAGCACAATCGATGCTGCATTGACGAGTAAGACGCTGCCTACAAGGACAATTGCGGTCCCGTACGGAATGCCTTCTGTGACATCGGGAACCTGTGTTGAGATTGTAAAGAGGTGCAGCGATAGTGCCATACACTGTTCTGTTATATTATAGGCAAAAAGGTTTCCTTCTGCAATAGTTTTATAAAAGACGGCACCCGTGAACATAATAGGTGCTGTTTCGCCTGCTGCGCGCGATACTTGTAATATAACACCCGTCAGAATGCCGCTAATGGAGTTTGGAATAACGATGCGACGGATCGTTTGCCATCGAGTCGCTCCAAGGTTCCAACACGCCTCACGGAAAGACATAGGTACGGCTTTGAGGGCTTCCGTTGTGCTCGCAATAATTACCGGAAGCGTCATGATTGCCAATGTGAGCGAAGCTGCTAAGATGGATTCGCCTAAACCCGCAAAGAGCACGAATGCCCCGACACCGAATAAGGCGTGGACGATGCTCGGCACGCCTGCCAGGTTTACAACGGCTAAATTTGTAATACGCGTGAACCAATTCTCACGGGCGTACTCATTGAGATATACTGCTGCGAACACACCGATGGGTGCCGACACTAATAGAGAAACCACCACTAAATAGATTGTGCCAAGGAAGGGTGCCCAGAGTCCACCCGCTCGCATATTGTCCTTCGGATTCGTAAATAGAAAATCGAGGGAAAGGACCGGCAGTGCCTTATAGAAAAGATAGCCAATAATAAGGAGCAATGGAAGAATCATCAGGCTCGTCATCACGAGGAAGAAGATTCGCATTACATTCTCTATCCGCCGCTTCTGTTTATCAATTGCTGTCTCGGTGAACATTGTTTGTGGTGATGCCTGCATATCGGTGTTCATGTTTCCGTGTTATCCTTAAATTAATATTACTGCTCTTGACGGATACCTTTAATGACTAAATCGGCAATCAGATTCACCACAAACGTGATGGTGAAAAGCAGAATACCGATGATAAAGAGGACTTGATAGTGTTCGTCGCCCCTCGCGACTTCGCCTAATTCGGCGGCGATTGTTGCTGTAAGCGTGCGAATCCAAGAGAGGGGTCCTGACGGAATGTTCACGGAGTGTCCGGTTGCCATAAGCACCGCCATCGTTTCACCGATAGAGCGTGCAGCACCGAGCAGTACCGCTGCGAGTAATCCGTTTTTCGCTGCGGGTAGGAGCACACGGTAAACCACCTGCCATCGGGTCGCGCCGAGTGCTTCCGCCGCTTCACGATAGGAATCTGGTACGGCTTTTAGCGCGTCTTCCGCTATAGAGACGATGATAGGCACACTCATTAATGCCAACATGATGCCACCATTGAGCATTGTTAAACCAATCGGAGCGTTGAACACTGTGATAATCAATTGATTCATCAAGGTCAGTCCGATGAATCCCCATACAACAGAAGGGATGGCGGCGAGCAATTCGATGACGATCTTAAAAGTTTCTCTCAGTTTTGGGCTACAGAACTCCGATACAAAGATTGCCGCCCCAAGTCCAAATGGAACAGCGATACACATCGCTAAGACAGTGACGCTAAAGGTTCCGACAATCAAAGCGAAGGCACCATATCGTTTATTGTTCAGTGAGGTTGGCTGCCACTCTACGCTTGTTAGAAACTGTCCGAGATCTAAACCCTTGAAAAGGAAACCGGCTCCCTCCCGGAACACGAAGAAGAAGATACCGAATACAAAAATGATTGAGCTAATGCCACATAGGCGGATAAACAATTCAATCGCGGTCTCGGAAAACGGCAGATTCGCCCTGCTTTTTTTGCGTAGGATGTTCATATTTGTTGTTACTTATTTTCTAACGGTACAAAGCCGAGTTTCTCAACGATCTTTTGCCCTTCTGCTGACAAAATCCAGTCGAGATACATTTTTATTTCTCCTGCCGGTTCACCGAGGGAATACATGTACAGTGGACGCGCGATAGGGTAGGTTTTGGCAAGGACATTTTCAAGAGTCGGGGGATAGTAAGGCGAATCCGAATCGGCGGCAACCTCTAACATTTTTACGTGGGAGGTTGCATACCCCATCCCGCTGTAGCCGATCGCACATGGTGTCCTTCCAACAACTTCTACGACATCTTTAGAGCCGTGTAGATCCAAGGAACCGATGCCAAAATCACGGCTTTTGCCGAGAAGTGCCTCTCGGAAATAGAAATAGGTGCCCGAATTAGATTGGCGACTGATACGGATAATTTTGTCGCTTGGACATCTGCTATGCGAGATACCGAGATCGCTCCACTTGGTTATTGTACCGTTCTCGCCATAAATTTCGGCGAGTTGCGTAATCGTAATTTTGTCAATGGGGGTATCTTGATGAACATAGACTGCAAGGGCATCGTAGCCGACAATGAATTCCTGCGGGACTTTACCGGTGTTTTGCGTTGCGAGTTCTAACTCTTTCGGTTTGATTTGGCGACTGCAGTTCGCAATGTCTACCGTGCCATTGATGAGTGCAGCAACACCTGTCCCGGAACCACCACCTGACACCTCTACGGATGCTGTACTACTGACACCCGTGTACTTTTCTGCCCATGCTTGTGCCAAATTCACCATCGTATCCGAGCCTTTGTTTTTAATGGTGAATTGTGCCCCTTCTGCCTTTGCAACGCTTGCATCATCCTTAGGTGAACAACCCTTCATGACGAAGCCGCATACTAATACGACAAAAAGGCACAGCGTCATATAACCGATCTGACCGTTTATTCGCATCAATCTACCTCTCCTACCGAATTCTAACCTAAATTATAACACCCAATTGTTACGAAAATAAGACAAAATTCGGAATTTTATCAATTCACTATCAAATGTTCGCGAGATTTCACCGTTGATTTTTGGAGTCGGCTGTGTTAGAATTGTGGAACGGATTTTATCGGAACATACACGCATCAAATATACTGTAACGCAACAGAATAGGGGAGATATTGTGCAATCCAAATTTCAAGAACTCAAAGCTCGCCTGCTTGAGGCGAATGATATATCGTCCGCCGCTGGACTGCTCTATTGGGATCAATCTACCTACATGCCACCCGGCGGAGCCACTGCCCGTGCCCGTCAAAGTGCTACGCTGCGTCGGTTATCGCACGAAAAATTAACAGACCCAGCCATCGGAAAATTGCTTGACGCTTTAGAACCTTACGAAAAAAGTCTCGCCTACGATTCGGACGATGCGAGTTTCCTCCGTGTTACGCGTAGAGATTACGAACTTTCAACGAAAATTCCCGCTGAATTCATGGCGGAGGTAACGAACCATACATCGGAATCCTATCAGGTGTGGACTGAAGCACGTCCGGCAAACGACTTTGCGCGGGTGCGTCCCTATCTGGAGAAAACACTGGCGTATAGCCGACAAGCTGCTGACTTCTTTCCGGGATATGACCACATCGCAGACCCGCTCATTGAATCCAGCGATTACGGCATGAAGGCGGCGGATGTTCGGAAAGTCTTTGCCGAGCTGCGCCAAGAACTTGTTCCGATTGTTTCTGCTATCACGTCGCAGGCTCTTGCCGACGATTCGTGTTTGCACCAATACTTTCCTGAAGAGAAACAGTTGGCGTTCGGTTTGGACGTTGCCCAGAAGTTCGGCTACGATCTGAATCGGGGTCGGCAGGACAAAACGCACCACCCCTTTATGACGAAGTTCTCGCTCGGTGACGTGAGAATCACGACCCGTACAAAAGAAGATTTTCTCGGCGATGCGTTGTTCAGCACACTGCACGAAACCGGACACGCCTTGTATGAACAGGGGATCCGCATGGACTTAGAAGGCACGCCGCTTGCTGGTGGTACCTCATCGGGGGTGCATGAGAGTCAATCGAGACTTTGGGAGAATATCGTCGGACGCAGCCGAGGATTTTGGCAACACTTCTATCCGCAACTTCAAGGTGTTTTTCCTGAGCAGCTCGGTTCTGTTTCCTTAGATACATTTCACCGAGCGATTAATAAAGTAGAGCGTTCCCTCATTAGGACGAATGCGGACGAGGTTACCTACAACCTGCATGTTATGTTGCGTTTCGATTTCGAGTTGGACCTCTTAGAAGGCAACTTAGAGATTCGAGATTTACCGGATGCGTGGCGTGAACGATTTGAAGCCGATTTCGGTATCGTGCCACCGGACGACAAAGACGGTGTTTTACAGGATGTACATTGGTATTTTGGGTTGATTGGTGGTTCATTTCAAGGCTATACGCTGGGTAATATCTTGGGTGCGCAGTTCTTCTCGGCTGCACGCGAAGCGCATCCTGAAATTCCGTCTGAAATTGAGAATGGTGAGTTCAGTACACTCCACGATTGGTTAAAGGCAAACCTTTATCAACACGGGTCGAAGTATACGGCACCGGAAATTGTTGAACGTGCGACCGGAAGTTCGCTGTCGATTGAACCCTATATGGCATACCTCCGAACGAAATATGGTGAATTGTATGACTTGTAGGACTTACACAGGATTCCTTCGTTTATTTGCGGGATTGGAGGGGTTTGACTGGGGGGTTGGAAGAGTCTCGCGTGGAAAGTTGGAAGAGGCGGGGGTGCTTCCTCCTTCCATCCTTCCATTCTTCCATTCTTCCATCCCGTTCCTCATTTTACTCCTCTGTGGCTTTTTGCAAGCCTGTGGTGGACTCAAGTTAATTGACGTTTCCAAAAGTTCCGCCGCGTTGCAACTCACGACGGAACAGCAGCAGGTGGTTCATCCGAAACTGAAGCTGATCCGCGACATTGTTGAGGATTACGATTTTGAGAAAAAGCAGTTGGAAGTGGATTATCAGGTGTTTCGTGCGGGCATGACGGAACGGCGATACAGCCGATACGAGGGCGGATTTACGGATTCGCGAACACGGCGCGAACTGAATGAATTTAGGGACGAGGCACGAAAATTTCTGAAGCAGCGTGAAATATTTATTGACGAGATTAAAGACTTGATTGAGGAAATCGCTGCGGAACTTACGCCTGAGCAACGCCTTAAATTCGCTGAGTTGAAACTCCCTAAATTGGAGGTGCCGATGATGCTCCAGCGCGACCCCTACAACGACCTCCGCTATATTCCGAACCATCCGCTTGGTGGCGTGAATGTATTTTAAAAGATGGATTATTACGTGAGTTTGCTCGGTGATGATTCTAATGTCGGTACGTCTAAAGCGTCCCCGTGGCGAAGTATTGAACGGGTAAACGGCGCGCAGTTGTTGTCCGGTGATTCGGTCCGGTTTCACGCCAATCAGACCTTCGTTGGAAATCTCTGTCTGACAGGTGAAGACGAAAATTTAGGGGATCCACCGATAACCGTCGGTTCCTACGAATCGGGTAGAGCAACTATTGACGCAAGGGACGGCACCGGTTTCCTCGTGAGGAATATGGGAGGTGTCCATCTTATAGGACTCAATTTTGTCGGTGCTGGCGCGTCAAACAATGCCGGTTCCGGCATTTTGTTTGTCAATACGCTGCTCAAAGCGGTTAAGTTGGCAGATATTCGGATCCATTGTATAGATGTCAGCGGTTTCAAGGACTCCGGGATCTGTCTCAAAGCGGAGCCAAAAGATCGGAGTTGGAGCGGGTTTCGCGATGTCAGGATTACGCATACCACGAGTCATGACAATGGCGATACAGGGATCAGTTGTATCGGGGCTTGGAATCCGGGGCACGAAGGTTACGCGCATGCTGATTTTTATATCGGCAAGTGTAGTACTTACAGAAACGTCGGCATCCCTGGAAAAGAGAGTCATTCAGGGAACGGCATTGTCTTGGCACAAGTCGAGGATGCGCTGATTGAACACTGCCGTGCTTACGAGAACGGCGGATTAAACGATTATGAGGGCGGTGGACCTGTGGGTATCTGGGCATGGGATGCAAATCGTGTTGTCTTTCAGTTCAACGAATCCCATCACAATCGTACCGGTAGCAGCAAAGATGGGGGTGGGTTTGATCTGGATGGCGGTGTGCGGAATTCGATTGTTCGGTATAACTATTCGCATGACAATGATGGCCCCGGGTATCTGTTAGCACAATTCAGTGGTGCTCGAGCATTTTACGGTAATGTGCTCCACCATAACGTGAGTGTGAACGATGGCGGAAAGAACCGTTACGGCGGCATTCATCTCTGGTCTACTGGGGCAAGCGGTGGTATCACTGATACAACCTTTCGTGAAAATACAGTCTTCACAGCGCAATCTGCTGATGGGGGTGCCGCTGCGGTTGATTGTAGGAGTGAGGGAATTCGTAATGTCCGTTTCTATAACAATTGTTTCCAAACCGATGGGCGTGTGGTGATGATCCGTGGTGAGAGTAATCCAGATGTTCTATTTGAAGGTAATACCTTTGATACAGATTGCAAGTCTCCGAAATTTTCCAAGGATCTCCGTGATTTCACCGAAGCCGCTCGAAAAAGTGATCCAGAAACGCCTCCGCCGCTACCTTAATGCAGACCTGTGCGTTTGGATCGGAACGTTGGCGTTCAGGACGCAGATCGGCAACTGTCATACCGCTTGTTAAATTACCTGTGGTTTCGACTTGTACGTTCGCATCAACACTTTCAAAATAGTCTGGACGTGTAAGTATCCCGATTGGGAGTGCGTCGTGGATATGGAATCCCCAGAACCCAACGTGCTCGCGGTAAAATTCCATGCAGGCTTGTGTAGCATCCCAGAGGAAGTGCGAAACCGTATCCTCTCTATCCTCAATTTCGGCGTGCAGCCGTTCACCAGTTAAGACAACTTGGTGCGTCGCATCAAGCGGAACAATATGAATAGGCACACCGAATTGGAAGACCTCATGGGCGGCATGCGGATCGACAAAGATATTAAATTCGGCGGTCGTTGTAACATTGCCGTATTCCTCAAACGCACCTCCCATCACGATAATCCTCTGAAGTCGCTGCATCTTGACTGCATCTTTGCGGATTGCCTTCGCGATATTCGTCAAGGGACCGAGGGCAACAATGATGAGTTCATCTGGGTAGGACGCTGCCATCTCCAGAATAAGGTCAACCCCCGATTCTGAAGAAATATCGGTGTTTGCCTGCGCGTAGCGTGGACTGCCGTCGGCATTTCGCAATTGGCTCACATTGCCTAAACCATCTTCACCGTGAACATGTGCTGCCGTCACGAGGGGATTAACGAGCGGTTGTGCTTCACCTTGAGCGATGCGTGGGAATTCGTCCAAGTCAAGGACACCCAGAATTGTAAGCAGATTTTGTGTCGCTTGTGTGACCGGGACGTTTCCACAGACGGTCGTTATTGCTGCTATGTGTAATTCGGATGAGCGCATCGCGAAAAGAATTGCGAGTGCGTCGTCTACACCCGGATCTGTATCGATAAGGATACGTTGCATTGTCTGCCTTTCTATTTTGTGTTTTATTGATTTTACCAAAACAGAACGATTTTGTCCAATTATAGAATGCTTTTTCCGATTTGTAGAGCAAACTGTTCGTTTGCAGTACACAGGCACAAACGCAATAAGGTTTAACTATAGTAAAACCGAAAAATAAGAGGGCACTTTGGAAAACACAAAACACCTTACCGCCGCTGGCGAGGATTGTATCCTCGCCCTTCCAAAGTGTCTACTATAAATAGCCATGGATCCTCTCTAACTTTTCCTTTTTTTTTCTTGAATGATATGCTAAAATGAATTAACCTGTTAACCGAGATGCGGTATATACGTTATACTCACGGTGTAAAACTGAAGTCAAGGAGATTCATAATGCTAAATGGGCGGGCGATGTGTCTTGGCGTTCTCTGTGTCTTTTTTATTCCCTCTACGGTGCTGGCACAATCACAGTCATCAACCGAGACAATTATTGAGAAGGTATTCCAATCAGAGATCCGAGTCCGCGAACATGTGGATACGAAAGTCGCAGGTATTGAGACAAAAGTTGACAACCTTACTACAACGGTTGGAAACCTTAGTAAAGATGTAACAGAAAATAAGACGAATATAGAGAACATGCAAGAGGATATACGCGATTTAAAAGGAACAGTGACTTGGATTTGGAGAGGAATATTAGGAATTTTCGGAACTCTGATACTTTATCTTCTTAAGTCATGGCGGGAAGGTCGAGGTAAAACGGACAGTGTGGGCGTGGTAGATCGCTTAACTGAACAAATCACCGAGTTGATCTCAGCACAAGCAGAAAATTCATCCCAAATCACCAGACTCATTTCAGCACAGGCAGCAATTTCAGAGACGAGAGACGTTTCCGGGCACCCCAAAGTACCAATAGTGGACGAGTTAGACGGGTTAACGGACGACATACAGTCTCAACAGCGTGATAAAGGGGAAAGAGTCTGATGGATAACACTAAAAATTCAATTGAGTCCCCTACATCCGCAGAAGACTACGTTGATAGGGGTAATGAGTTTTACAATCAAGGCGATTATCAGGCTGCCATTTCTGATTATGACGAGGCGATCCGCGTAAACCCTGAATATGCAGTAGCCTACAGCAACCGAGGTGCTGCCAAAAGCGACTTGGGAAAACATTTTGAAGCCATTTCCGATTACGATCAAGCGATCCGTCTTGATCCTGAATATGTGGAAGCCTACTATAACCGAGGAAATGCCAAGCTTCGACTGGAACACCCTGAGGCTGCTATCCGTGATTATGATGAGGCAATCCGACTTAACCCTAACCATGCGGAAGCCTACTATAACCGAGGTGCTGCCAAAAGCGACTTGGGAAAACATTTTGAAGCCATTTCCGACTATGATGAGGCGATCCGTCTAAACCTTGAATATACGGAAGCCTATAGCAACCGAGGAAACGCCAAGCTTCGACTGAGACACCCCGAAGCTGCTATCTCTGATTATGATGAAGCGATCCGTCTTAATCCTAAATATGCGATAGCCTACAACAACCGAGGCTTTGCGAAAAGCAAACTGGGAGACCTTAAAGGTGCTATCTCCGATTATGATGAAGCACTCCGTCTTGACCCCGAATATGCGACAGCCCGTACCAACCGAGAAAACGCGCAAAGTGAACTTAGAGAACGTGGGGCAGAAACTTAGGTAACCGTCCTTTCATTTCCATCCTGAAAATTCCCGAATCCGATAAATCCCAATTCAGAGAACCAACAGATTCATCTTCAGTGAGCAAAAAGTTAACACCAAATGGAGAAACCTATGAAAAAACTAAATCTCAAACCTACACACAAACCGATACGAGACTACTACGAGGCGTTAGAACAATATCATCAACATAATATCACACACGAAGGCGCGGTCAGTAATCCTTTTGCTTTCCTACTTGCCATCTGTGCAAAAAGGGTGGGTGTCACGCTGGAACCTCAACACGCTATGCGCAGCCCGAAAGGCAATCGCATCGTCATTGATGGCGCAATCATCGACCAATATAGACTCCCGATCGCCTACTGGGAAGCGAAGGATATGGATGACGACCTCCCAAAAGCAATTCAGGAGAAACGCGACAAAGGCTATCCGTTTGACAATATCGCTTTTCAAAACCCTGAGCGAGCTATTTTGTATCAGAACGGGCAGGAGGTGCTGGACACGGACATCACCGAACCCGAAAACCTAATTGATGCGCTCCAACGTCTCTTTTCATATTCAGGCATTACTTTTAGCGATTGGTATGATGCGGTTGATAAATTCAGTGAACGGATTCCGGCACTTGCAGAGGAGTTAAAGCAACTCGTTGAGCAAGAGCACAAAACGAACACTGAATTTAAGAAGGCATTCACCGGTTTCTATCAGACCTGTCGCACCTCAATCAACCCCGATCTCTCACAAGCTGCCGTTGAAGAGATGCTTATCCAGCATATCCTCACTGAACGGATATTCCTCAAAGTTTTTGACAGATCGGATTTTACCAACCGAAATATCATTGCCATTGAGATTGAAAAAGTCAGTGCTACACTCATGCAGCACTCGGTGAGTCGCGACGAATTCCTTAAACCTTTGAACCCATTCTACACGGCTATTGAAAACGCTGCTACTCATTGTAAAGATTTCTCCGAGAAACAGCACTTTCTCAACACCGTCTATGAAAGATTTTTTCAAGAGTTTTCTGAGGATACAGCAGACACCCACGGTATTGTCTACACCCCGCAACCTATTGTTGATTTCATGGTGAATAGCGTCGAATATCTCCTGAAAAGTGAGTTTGACCGATCGCTGTCGGATGTTGGTGTGCATATTATAGACCCATTTGTCGGCACCGGCAATTTCATCGTTCGACTCATGCAGGACATACGAAAAACAGCACTGGAGGATAAATATCAGCACGAACTGCATTGCAATGAAGTCCTTTTATTGCCCTACTACATTGCCAATCTAAACATTGAGCAAGAGTTTTTGCATCACACAAAGAAATACCTACCCTTTAAAAAAATAGTGTTCGCTGATACTTTTGAATTGTTCGATCCACCTCAAGGAGAACTCTTTAGCGAGGAAAACACAAAACGGGCAAAACAGCAAAAAGAAACAGACATGTTTGTCATTATCGGCAACCCACCCTACAATGCGGGGCAACAGAATGCAAATGACAATAACAAAAATCGTAAATACCCGGCATTGGACAAACGGATAAAAGATACATATTCAAAAGATTCCAAAGCACGATTGCCGTACAACGTATATGATCCATTTGTGAGAGCGTTTCGCTGGGCATCGGAGCGAATTGGAGATTCCGGTATTGTCGCATTCGTAACGAACAACAGTTTTATTGAGGATTGGACGTTTGATGGGATGCGCAAACATCTTGCCGAAGAATTCAACGCGCTGTATCTGCTTAATTTAGGTGGAAACATTCGTAAGGGACAATCAGCAGACTCTAATGTGTTTGCTCCAAAGTCCACAGTCGGTGTAAGTATAGCGATGCTTGTGAGAACCGGAGAACCTGTTGATTCTCCTTGTGTCTTTTACAACGATGAAGCGGAAAATGGGAGCAAAGTACAGAAGTTTCATTTTCTTAAGACGCACAAAAACGTGGGTAACATTACATGGGAAGAGATTCAGCCCAATGAAAAACACACGTGGCTCACTAAGGGGCTCCACGACGATTTTGATACCCTCATTCCAATGGGAACTAGAGAAGCGAAAAAGGAAAAAGGTACTGCGAAAACTACAGAGGGTGTAATTTTCAAAAACTTCAGTCTCGGTGTGTCAACCAATCGAGATTTCTGGGTTTACAACTTTAACCAAGATGTGCTTCGTGATAATATTCAACGCACCATAAAAACTTATACAGCAGAGGTGGATCGTTGGAAACGTCAGGTTGCCGAGTCGAAACGTGGAAACGTCCCTGAACTTCAAGTTAATGACTTTGTTTTATCTGATGCTACCAAAATAAAATGGAGCCGAGATTTAAAAGAGAAGAAGTTACAGCAAGGAAAAATTACTGAGTATGCTGACCAGAAAATAAGGACCTGTCTCTACCGTCCGTTCACGAGAACTAATCTGTTTCTTGACAAAATTCTAGTCGACAGCCCGGGACAGTTCCCCCTCATATTTCCGACTCCGGAGACAGAAGCGGAGAACCGAGTGATAATCGTCAGTGATCACGGGTTTCGCGCAGGCTTCAATGTCCTTATGGCAAGTCTGATCCCGGACCTCCATACGCTTGCAACAACTGATGGTTTTCAGTGTTTCCCTTTCTATACCTATGACGAGGATGGCACTGATCGCTGTGAAAACATTACCGATTGGGCATTAGAAGCTTTCCAAACCTACTACGATGATGAAAACATAAGCAAATGGGATATATTCTACTATAACTATGGTCTCTTACACCACTCCGATTGTCGCCGTAAGTATCAGGAGGACCTCAAGCGGAGTCTTCCACGTATTCTTGTTGTTAGTGATTTCTGGACGTTCGCCACGGCTGGCAAGAAATTGGCGGATCTCCATATCAACTATGAATCCGTTCCAAAATACGCTGGATTGACTTTTAAGGAGATGCCTGATATACCGCTAAATTGGCGTGTTGAGAAAATGACCTTATCTAAGGACAAAACACAGATTCGATACAACGATTTCCTAATTATTGAAGGTATTCCGACTGAAGTACACGACTATAGACTGGGTAAGCGATCGGCATTGGAGTGGATAGTTGATCAGTATAAACTCAAGGTAGATAAGGACACCAAGAAATATAAAGGAAGTTATATTGTCAGGGACCCAAATTGTGAGGCGGAACCACGGTATATTGTAGACTTAATAGCACGTGTCATTACTGTAAGCCTTGAGACAATGGAAATCGTCAAGAATTTACCCCCATTATATCCTATTGATGGGGACTAATCGAATAGGAGCACAGCGCAGACGTTTGTGCTGAAAAGGCAAAATATGATACATGTTGAATATAAGAAGCAGGACAATTTCCCGCATGACAGAGAGATCATCTTGTTTGACAGAGATGCTTTCCAATCTCTTGGTGACGAAGGGCTTTGCAAGGTCAATAGGAGATATAATGTCCTTTGTCCGCGAGTCTTTGTGATAGAGTGTCTGACACCTAACCGTGCTACAGAGGCAGAAAAGAAATGGCTTCTTGACAGATTGAAATTAATAGAAAATCCTCTGGTTTTTATAGGCGATACGAATGTATCGCCTATAATTGATATACCTCGTGGAGCTGAGTATTCTGGTATCCTTTCCTCGGAGCAAATTGCAAGAAATTGCATAGTGTCCAAACCTATAACAATGGAACGCGTCGCACCAGAAAAATTTATATCACATTACAGATCGAGAATAAAGGGCTTCAAAGCCGAAATAAAAGCACTAAATGATGCCTGCAGGATATTTGAGAAAACGCTTACTCCTGGTCAGATAGATTCAGATGTCAAAAAATATTTTCAGGAAGTACATAACAGAACTCTGTTGAAGAAAGAAATTAGGGACATACGTAGAGCAAATGAGGGCACCCTTTTAACACAAAAATTGGACTGTGCTGCCAGAAAAGCATTAGAGGATATTGAAGTCAAGCCATTACATCAAATTATTGATGATTTCAAAACGTTTTTCTTTCTTAAAAATCGAGACTTTGAAAAACTGAGAAATTTAACTCAAGATGGAAAGGGACTCACGGTAGAAAATTACCCGAATCTATCATATCCGATTTATCTTTATTATTTGATTTGCTTTATAACCGGTGCCAGGCAATACAACACGGAACACTTGGACAAGTCGTACGCGCGTGACATTAGATATTTACACCACTTAAATTTTTGTGATCTTTTCATCACAAACGAGAGATCTACCCCACGCATAATCAATTCGTTACCATACCCCGATATAAGGGAAATACAAGTTATTACTGTCAGAAAACTAAAAGAAATACTAACTTAAAGCAGAGTTATGCGACCACACAGTAAAAGTTACTCACAGAGGTTTGATGGGAGTGGAAAGTGCCTCGTTTTTTAATCTGTTGTTATAATCAATCTTGATATGTAGGAAAGGAAACAATGACAATGACTATACAGACTGTACATAAGTATGGATTTGGAATGTCAGATTTATCGGTAACTATGAGAAGACGTTTTGATAACGCTGTAGATATTGTATCTCTTTTTTTGAGTGATAGACTTTCTCCAGAGGAAATAGATTTGGACGCTATTTCGGAGTTAAAAGGCATGTTTAACCGGTCATTACGGAAGGACCAGTGGAATTGGTTTACTGTCTATGATAGACTTGGGTGCCCGCCTAGGAACGAGATGAATTCCATTGTTTCCCGTTTAGTGAAACTCCGAGAATGTCTAAAGGAACATGATTTTGAACAGGCACTTTTGATACGTGCGGATTTGATCACCGGAACTCTTCCGACCTATCTAAGTCAATGGAAGAATCATAGGAAAATTCGCGCCTCGCAAGGGAAGCGTGGTTGGCTGTATATTTTATCAAGAAAGGATGAACCTGATATTCTAAAGATAGGAAGGACTACTCGTTCTGTAGAGGGTAGGGTGAAAGAAATAAACTCGGCGACTGGTGTGTTAATACCATATTCTGCAAGAGCAGTTTTTGAGGTGGAAGATGCTGAGGAAGCCGAGAACCTCGTTTTCAGACTACTGAGTGATTACCGCGTACGAATGGATAGGGAATTTTTTCAGATTCCATTCTCGGAAGCTGTCAAAATAATCGAAGAAGAGATTTTTCCGCTTCTGATCCGCACACAAGGAGAAGTAAAGTGGTTTGACGCAACCAAAGGTTACGGTTTCATAACGTGTGAAGAACACGCTCGTGATATATTTGTGCATGAATCACAAATTTTGGATGAACGGAGCTATTTGATTCAACAAGGTCAGAAAGTGAAGTTTGACATCCGTCAAACCGAGAGAGGTTTGTCTGCTATCAAGGTAATCCCCGCCACAAGGCAAGACTAAGGAAAGCCTATATGAATCACACTGACTATCAGCAAAAGTGATTCTCGCTTAGTTTCTGTGAACAAATTTCAAACGTCTCATCCAAATTTCAGAAAAAAGGTAGAAAAGTGTGAATGTCACACTCTACTATCTGCTTTGGTTAAGTCTAAGAACTTGTTTCTGGAGACTCTTGTGGGAGCGGTTTTGCGCTCACATACTTTACAACAATCTAATGGAGGTAATAAAGAATGATTTTAGATATAATATCAGTTTGTTTATTAGTATGTCTATTGATAGTAGTCCTACTGCTACATAGGCAAATGCTCAGGCGTTTTAATGCTATGGGAAGGATTCAACAGCGAATATTCAAACGCTTTGACTCTTTTCTGGAAAAAGTCCAAGTACAGTCTATCAATCAGGATGACCAGATACAACTTCATGAGCCAGACGAAGTTTTAGATACTACTGATGGAGATTGGAAAACGCAATTTGCAAATGGATTTGTACGTTACTTGAAGGATTACGAAAGTCCGCTTATGGATCCGGAGGTCTTTATGGGAGAAGATGCTCAGGGTTATCCTGCTTATATTGGTTTTAACATGAGAGGATTAGAAAACCAGAACATTCAAGATCCTGATGCCTTCTGGCTCGTTGCAAGTACAGCACATGATGGAAAAATTTATCTTAAACTACATATGAACAATTCTGAGTACTTCAAAGAATTAAAATCGCAAAAAGTGACAATTGAGCGTGAGTTTGGCGAACAATTGAAATGGGAACCCCAAGGTCAACGGATCAGAATCGGGGTAGACCTTGAGGTTCAACCCCTGGATAAGAACAAAAGGGAATGGAATCAGCATTTTGAAAATATGCGTGAAAATCTTGAAAAGTTGGATAAAATCTTCCAGCCGCGCATTGAAGGAATCTTTTCTGAGGATGACATCTCTGAGAATGATTTTGTATTTTGAGAAAGGAAATATGTGAAAAATCTTGTACTAATAATTCGGGAGTTTGAACCATCTTTTGATTACCATAGCACCGCGTTTAGAAAACTATCACATCGGGTTCGCAAATCAGCAAATTGGAGATGTGAGCAATGTGGTATTAATCTTAGTAATGACCATCTTTACCTTGATGCCCATCACATTTGGGGGACTCAGTATAACTCTCTCAGTGACATTGAGGCACTCTGTATCGGTTGTCATGCAGAACAACCCGGAAATGGGCATTTACTATTGAAAAACGAACTAAGGTATCAGGAATTCATGAGAAGATATGGCAAGCGATGGAAACGCTTGCACGCGTATCTTAATTTTCCCTAAACGTACCGTTTTCGGAAAACTTCAACTTCGGATTTGAAAAAAGGTAGCAGGGCGCGGGTGTTGCCTCCTGCTACCTTCTTTGGTTATAGATTTATGCCGAGCGTATCTTTATAATGATCCATAACATCCGCTTCCTCTATGCAATCCGCTCAATCCATGATGCATCCGAATGTAGGAGGGGTTAGAAACCTTTCCTACTCGGGATAGGATCCAAAAATCGCACTAAAAGATGGAAAACTAAATGTACGCGGCTAGCCATCCCCCCAATCAGGACAGATACAGACGAGTTATTGGTATCTGTTTTGTCTTAGTTTTTTTTTCTTATTCTCCGCTCGCGGCACAGGTGAATATTTTCACAGGTGAGACGATGAAGCAGATGCAGTTGGAATCCGGTTGGTATAACAGCATTAACTTGGATTTAACCTACCGCTCTGGTAATTCGGACCTGCTTACGACACGGACCCGATTTCGTTCAGATTATCTCACAAAAACCTATCACGGTTTTGTTTTTGGGAGCCTCCAGCACGGGAGAAAAGATGATGTGTTTTTTGTGAACAAGGGTATGGCACACGCGCGGATTATCCGAAGCCTCACACAGCATGTTCTTGTTGAGTCCTTTGTCCAGAAGCAGTTCAATGAATCTATCCTGCTAAACGACCGAAATTTGGCAGGGGGTGGCGTTAGGTTCGCTTCGCATCCACGGGACTCCAGATTTAATGTCTATCTCGGTATTGGTGCGATGTGGGAGCATGAACGTATCAATGACGCAAAGCGCGGCGAAACCACAACTTATATCGTTCGCTCAACCAACTATATCAATTGGACCGGAAAGTTAGATGAACGCATTACGACGAGTGCTACGGGCTATTATCAGGTCCATGCTCGACGTTTTCAAGATTACCGTATTCTTTTTGAAGGGAGTGTCACGTTCAGGCTAACAACGAAGTTAGCCTTTCCGCTCCGAGTGAACCTCCGATACGACAGTGAACCTCCTACCGGTATCCGAAAACATGATGTAGAAATTTTTAACGGATTGCGGTATACTTTTTAATGGTTATCGGCTATTGGTTATCGGTTATCAGTTAAGAGGCTTTTGTGGCAGTGGCGAATTCTGCCCATTCCACGAATATCTCAGGTCTGATAATTGGCAGGTATAAAAAAGGAGGCATCTTATGCAGAAGGTAAAAATAATCGTCTATATCGGTGTATGTCTTATTGCGTTGTCGAGTATTGCGTGGGCAGATGGGCATCTTCAAATCGTGGAAAAAGAGAAGAAACTTGTTTTAAAGGGTAAAATTTCCGAAGCACTCGGTGAATACGATTCGCATTTAAAGGGAGCTGTTGAGTATCTCGTTTGTGGACCCAACGGCAAGGAATATGAAAGCATTATTGTCGTCGATGCGACAGCAAAGGAAATTTACGATGCGCTCGGCAAACTTGATGTTCAGGTAGGTGAACCGCCCGGCTATGATGAGGAAAAGGATGAACCAACACCACCAAAGGGCACTGCGGTTCTAATTTACGCTGAATGGAAGAGTGGTGGTGAAACGAAAAAGGTCCGTGCTGAAGAACTCGTCTTCAACGTGAAAACCCAAAAACCGATGCAAAATGTTGCTTGGATCTATTCCGGTTCGCGCGTCGTGCCTGACCTTGATAGTGACGATGAGGACGCAATGATGCCGCAGGCGTTTATGAGTAACGATCTTGTTGCCTTGAGGCTATTTGATGCAAGTGCTCTTTTCCAGAATCCGCTCCCTGAATCGTCAGAGGAGAACATCTATAAAAAGAACGATGCCTTGCTACCTAAACTTGGAACACCAGTCACTCTCACGATTGAGGTTAACCGGAAAATGCAACTGTTTGTGATAATTACTGGGAAGGTCCAAGGGGTCGGGTTCCGCAATTTCACGCAACTGAACGCGAGGCAGCTCGGTATCAACGGTTATGCTAAGAATCTACCAAACGGCACTGTGGAAGTCGTCGCAGAGGGTGATAAGGCGCAATTGGATACGTTAATCGCTTTGTTAAAGAAGGGACCGCGCTATGCGAGAGTTGATTCGCTTGACATTGACGAACGTCCGTTCACTGGAGAATATGAGAGTTTCGGCATTCGGTATTAAATCATGACGCATACGCCGCCCGCCTTCATATCGGGGATCCTCCTTGCAGCAGGGCTTTCTACTCGGATGGGAGAACCGAAGCAACTGCTCCCTTTTGGGGAAAGCACTATCGTTGAGACCGTGGTGGACAGTATGCTGGGTGCCAAGTTCGATGAGATTATCGTTGTCCTTGGGCATTGTGCAGCGGAAATTGAAAAGCAGTTGGGGACACGTCCTATCAGAACGGTGTTTAACGCTGACTATCGAGAAGGTATGCTAACCTCCGCACAGACAGGTGTTCGCGCGCTCAAAGCCAGCGACGCATTTGCCCTCATGTTGGTTGACCAACCCTTTATTACCTCCGCGTTAATTGGTCAGGTTATTGATGCCTATGTGCAAACGGACAAGGGGATTGTCCTACCGAGTTATAATTATAAGCGTGGTCATCCGGTTATCTTTAATCAGAAATATGCACAGGATATTCTTGCACTAAGTACAGAAAGTGGTGGCGTGCGAACCCTCTTCAAAAAATATGGCGACGATATTCACTACGTCACAGTGGATACAGACCGAGTACTTCGGGATATAGATTATCGCGAAGATTATGAACGCGCTTTGCAGGAAAATTGAAAGGTTGTTTGTAAACACACGAGGGAGAAAAAATGAAAGAGTCTCACAAAAACACGCCAGAAATTCCTGAGTCAATCCCTACCACGATGACGTTGGCGGAATTTCTTGAGAACGATATTCCAGGATATGAATATAGTGAAGGCAAATTAGTCCTGAAGTCACCGCCAACAGTTCCTAAGTCAGTGCCTACCACGATGACGTTAGCGGAATTTCTTGAGAACGATGTTCCAGGATATGAATACGCGAAAGGAGAATTAATACCGATGTCCGCAGCGACGAGAAGACATGGTAAAACCAGTATCAACATCATTCGATATTTGGATCCGTATGTCTACGAAAATGGGCTGGGGGAACTGTATACGGCAGAAACGACATTCCAGGTTGGAGAACGTGTAATGAAGCCGGATGTTGCATTCGTTTCAACCGCCCGCTTGGATGTCGACGAAGACAAAGGGTTTCCGGTCCCTCCTGACCTGGCGATTGAAGTAATTTCTCCGACAGATGTTCACTACCGTATTGTCCGCAAGGTGTTCGACTATCTGAAGGCAGGGACCCGCCTCGTTTGGGTACTTGACCCTGTCTCCAAATCGGTGACGGTGTATCGTTCTGAAAGCGATATTGAGATACTTACGCACGCAGCCACGTTGACAGGTGAGGATGTCGTGCCAGGGTTTGCCTGTCTCGTGGAAAACCTGTTTGAATAATATCGACAATTCAAAGTGTGGGCAGGGAGTCCGACGGTTTTCTCATCTTACAGGTTCCTAATGGGTTGGAACAGATCGGAAACCTGTCCGAAACGAAGTGGAGGACAGCGCGGAGGCCAATCATTTAAAAAATGTTTACATCCATCGAAAACGTTCAAAATGTGTGTGAAAAACATGCGTATATCGCGGATAAGGGTTTAGCAACGACCCTCTATCTCGCGCATCATCTCAAAAAACCCATTTTTCTTGAAGGCGAACCCGGTGTCGGTAAGACTGAAGTCGCTAAGGTACTTGCGGATTCAACAGGTGCGAAACTCATTCGACTGCAGTGTTATGAAGGCTTGGATGCAAACAGCGCACTCTATGAATGGAACTATACACGGCAAATTTTGCAACTCCGTATTGACGAAGCACGCGGACGCGACAAAGAAAGCATCGGCACCGACCTGTTTAGCGAAGCATTCCTGCTGAAACGTCCGCTGATGGAGGCGATCCAGAGCGACGGCGATGTCCCACCCGTCTTACTCATCGACGAGGTAGACCGAAGTGATAGCGAATTTGAGGCGTTTCTGCTGGAGATTTTGTCCGATTTCCAAATTACGATCCCCGAAATCGGTACGATTCAAGCGAAACATATTCCCTACGTTGTGCTTACCTCAAACCGGACGCGCGAGGTGCATGAGGCACTCAAACGGCGTTGTCTCTATCAGTGGATCGATTATCCGACCGTAGAGAAAGAGTTGGCAATCGTTCAGGCGAAGCTGCCGCAGATTGAGGAACACCTTGCGATGCAGCTCTGTCAGATGATGCAGCTGTGGCGACAGGGGGATTACTATAAGAAACCGGGGGTTGCGGAAACCTTGGATTGGGGGCTTGCCCTCGTCGCACTCGGTAAGGCGCAATTGGATGCGGATATCGTTGCTGAAACGCTTGGCTGTGTCTTCAAATATCAGGATGATGTCCAACGTGCCCGCACAGTGGACTTGTCTGAATTGGGACTATAGGATGAACCAGACTAAAAAAACACGACAAGTTGAAATAAAAATTTTCAGAGGAGTCGGTTATCTTCTTTTGGTAGGTGCAGCTTTTTGCACAATGGTACCTCTACTGTGGCTATTGACCTCCTCTTTTAAAACTGCCAGCGAAATCTTCGCTGTCCCAATTCAATGGTTTCCGAGTTTTCCGCCACGTGTTGCATCGTCGCCTTATATCGTCGAAAATGCGTATCCCAAGATTGAAAAACCGATGGCAGTAGATGAGACGGTGTGGGAAACGTTGCAACCCGAACTTACACAAGTGATTTGGACGGAAACGCAGACACACATCGCAGCAAATACGCAGCTTTCCAATTACGTGCCATCTGAAGAATTGCAGACCGAAATAACAGAGGGGTTGTGGCAACAATTGGTCGCAAGTTTACCAGATGAGGTCTGGAACGGCACAACGGCATCCATCGTTATGGTGGTGCAGGAAGCGATTATCCCCGAAGCGGTTGACACGATCTGGAGTTCTGTATATCGTGAAGTCGCGGTTGGGACACTCCAAATAGAGGACCTTGATTTCAATCGCACGCCGATTGAGGTTATGGACTGGGAAGCAAAAGTAGGCACGCGTATTCGTCCATCAGACGATGCCCAGACGGCTGCGAGTTTATCCTACGATTTCCAAGACAATAACACCACCTACATGACGGCTACGGTTGCTTCACCTATTCCGATTGATCGGATACGACGTGTAACGCTGCCTGTACGTGGAGATGCTTCGTATCACCGTCTCTCTTTAGCCGTATCTGTCGGCAACGGGACGACGTATCAACCGACACGTCCTTTCGTTTTAGAGAGCGCGTTATGGAAGGATGTGGTGTGGCGACTCCACGGCATCCCCGGTGAGTTAGAGTCATCACACATCACGATGCAACAGGTAGAGACGAACCGCACAGTTCAATCCACTATGGAAGTGAATGCGGATAACCAATTGTTCCTACAACTCTCGCTTCATCAACCGGCTTACCTGTCGATTGTGTGGGATAAATTTACCTCAAACTATCGGAATCTGTGGAAGACGGTGCCGTATGGTCGTTATTTTGTCAACAGCGTTTTCATCGCCACTGCGTCAACGCTGCTCACGCTGTTTTTCTGTTCGCTCGGTGGTTATGCCTTTGCCAAATATCGGTTCCGCGGGCAAAAAATCCTGTTCGGTATCCTCCTCGCTTCCATGATGGTGCCTTTTCAGGTGTTGCTGGTTCCATTGTTTGGGTTGATGTATGACATCGGTTGGCTCAACAGTTACAAGGCGATTATCATCCCGTTTTCTGTCGGCGCTTTTGGCGTGTTTCTGATGCGCCAATTCATTGTAACGATCCCGTCAGAGCTGCTGGATGCAGCGCGTATCGACGGTTGTTCGGAGTTCGGTATCTATTATAGAATTATCCTGCCTATTATTAAACCCGCGCTGGGTGCGTTAACAATCTATTCCTTTTTGGGTTCATGGAATGGGTATCTCTGGCCCCTCATCATTTTACGGGATGAGGTGAAATACACACTACCAATCGGTTTAGCGAATCTTGTGGGTATCTATCGGCAAGATTACGGTATGTTGATGGCGGGAACGCTGCTATCGCTCATGCCGATTGTTATTCTATTTTTAGCGATGCAACGTGAATTTGTGCAGGGGATTACTTTAGGAGGCGTCAAGGAGTAAAGACATGTCAGATTACACAACGGTCACAAAAACGTCAGCAATACGAGAAGGTCGCGGAAAGGCTTTTACCGTCAATGGAAGGCGGATCGCTATCCTCAATGAAGATGGTGAGTTCTGCGCTGTGGACAATACCTGTCCGCATGCTATGGGTTCCCTCGGCAGAGGTAGGATCCGAAACGGCATTGTTGTGTGTCCCGTTCACGGCTACGCATACAATACAGAAACTGGTGAATGTCAAACTGATCCGCGCCTCCGCATCAGGACGTATCCTGTGGTCGTTGAGGATGAGGAGATCAAAGTCGAGGTAAAACAACGATGAAGCAGATAAGTGGACGTTTCATTTTTTTAATAATTCTTGTGTTTTGTTTAATGGCAACTGGTCTGAATTGGGCGTTTTGTGAGGTGGAAAGGACGTTGGATAAATTTTTGATGAAAAATTCCGTAGATGTTTGGGATGCCTTCCTCAAGACGCTTGAGAGACGTGGACTCTCGGAACCGCATTGGGAGATTGAACTGACAGTTCAAGAGGAGTTAATCACTTACTTCAAAGCGAAAATCGATGCCGGCGTTTCTGACGGGCTAACATCACTTCCTCCCGATTTACCGAATTACGTTCACCGTTTTCCGAAAGAGATGCGGCACGAACTCAGATCTCATACCGAGAGTGCTCTGGAGGCAGATCCTATCAACGGTGCAGCGGCGAAGTTTCTGACAATTGAAACGTTTTGCGATATAAATGCTCAAAAGCCGATTGAAAAGTATCCCCTTGTAGAAAAAGCGATGATGTTGGTGTCTAATGATATTGAGATTTGTTTCTTTGCGTATGCAACGTGCACACGGCTTGGAGATCAGATGAACGAAAAGGCTCTCGTTTCGCTTGAAAGGCTTTTTGAGCGACTCCGTGGAACCACCTATCCGATTCCATATAGGTGGGTGATCAGGCTTTATGGTAGTGATGAAAATCTGACGACGCCGAGTTTGGTTTATAAGCAGATTGAAAGCAACGATCCACTGATTGAGAGATGGACGGCAGTATTAAGTGAAATTCCTGCCATCTTTGAGAGAGAGTGGACCCAGAGACCTGACTCGTATGTTTTTTATATAGTTGCCTATGTTCACGAGACGTTAGGGAATAACGAAGCAGCTGAGGCGGTTTTCAAGCAGGTCCAACCAATTTTTGAAAAACGGCTAGAGAGAAACCCGAACGACGGTTCTGCTCTAGTAGTCTGTCACATTTATATTGCTGGATATAATTTGTTGAGTTTGATGCGTG
>JAPPBX010000024.1 GCA_026702755.1 Candidatus Poribacteria bacterium
GCGTTTGACGACGAAGAATCGCATGACCTCATCAATCGCGTCCTTGCCAGAGGGGATTCGAGCGTTGTCCAATTGATGCAGAATGGTCTGAGCCTTATTGAATTTATCCCAGTCCTACTCACCAGTACCGTTGTTTTAGGCCTGATTTCAATTTGGATCCCCGCCATCATCATCAGTGGCGCGATATTGCTGCGAGTCTTTGAAATTCGGATGGGGGCGCGCGTACGCCACTTTGAGGTAGAAAATACACGCAACAAACGACTCGCGGATTACTACGCCCAACTTCTAACAGAACGACGTAGTGCCCCCGAAATCCGTTTATGGGCAATCGGCGAAACCCTTCTCCACCGTTGGCGGACGATCCTCGCCCAATATCTTCGGGAACGCTTGCATATCGACTTTCAAAATGCCTCCCAAGGTATTTTCCAAGTGTTTATTTTCGTAGCTATCATCGCTGGGGCATTACTTGTTACATCGCTTTCACAAGGAAGGGTCGAAGCCGGACTCGCCGCTTTGGTGCTAACAGCACTCCGAAATATTACTGCAGGTATGAACTCTATGCAGTATCTCGTCATCGGTTTTGTCCAACACGCTGGTTACGGAGAAGACCTCCGCCATCTGTTAGAAAAAGACCAAGATGAAGATTCCCCTACAAAGCGTACACCCTATCCTCACCCGATACGTGAAGGTATCCGTTTGCATGATGTCGCGTATCGTTACCCGGGTGCAAACACAGACGCGCTCTCCGATATTAACATTGATATTCATCCGGGTGAAATTCTCGCTATAGTCGGTGAAAACGGCGCAGGAAAAACGACTTTAGCGCACATCTTAGCAGGCTTACGTTCTCCAACGACAGGACACGTCACAATAGACGGTATAGATACCGCCACAATCCCATCCGAAGACCTCCGACGTGCTTGCACCGCAGTGTTTCAGCATCCAGCACGCTATCCGACCACCCTACAAGAAAATTTGGTTTTGGATAGTAGGGGCGAGGTCACCTCGCCCTTACCTGCCGCCGATGCGCATGTTGAGGCGGTCTTAACCCAAGTCGGATTGCCAGTAGAAAAGTTCCCGCTAAATTCGTTTTTAGGTCCCGAATTCGGGGGTGTAGATTTCTCCGGTGGCGAATGGCAACGCGTCGCTATCGCCCGAAGTCTGCTTAAAGAAGGAGGCGAATTTGTCATTTTTGACGAACCCACGGCAGCCCTGGATCCGCTCGCTGAGTTGGAAATTTTTCAACAGTTCGTTGAATTAGTAGAGGGTAAAACTGCACTGCTCATCGCCCATCGACTCGGACCCACACGGCTTGCCGATCGCGTTGTTGTTTTGGATAATGGATACATTGCAGAAATCGGAAATCCCACTGAACTCCTACAGCGAAATGGAAAATACGCTGAAATGTTCGCAGCCCAAAGTGAGTGGTATCAATAATGAAAAACACAAATACATTACCGCGACGCGCTGTTCTTCGCTTAATCTGGCGATTTATACGGATTGCACCATTTCCGCTCCTTGTCATCCTTCTGCTCCGTTTGATAAACGCGGGACATCGCGGTTTTTCGCCGATTATCATCGCCGGATTCACAAACGCGTTAATAAACGCTGAAGGACTCTTTTTATGGATGGGGGTTTATCTCCTGCTAATGATCTTGGAGATACTAACCGATGTTTTCAACGGTGTAACACAGATGTGGTTCTCCAATAAAGCTGTGCTACATTTCCAGGAAGATCTTCTGCGTCAAGCTGGACAAACACCGCTCCTCCATTTTTTGGATGCTGACTTTCACGATAATCTTAGCCGGGCAACCCAAGGTTTCAGTGATCGCGTTGTCAGTTGGTTTCAGAGTGTTCTGGCAAATATCCATAGTGTTGCAGGCGTGTGCGGACTGTTGGGCGCGGTCCTCATTCTAAGTCGTAATATATGGTGTATGATCGCTTTGCTCGTCAGTTCCGCCATCATTCTCTTCACAAGGAAGCCCATTGCAAGGCTTGAACTCGAACGAGACCGCGCAGCAGCACGTCCTAACCGAACACAGACAGCATGGGCAGCTCGACTCTACCAACGGGTCAGCAGCCCAGAGGTGCGTCTCTTTACACTCCAACAGTGGCTGCTTTCAAAATGGGAAAACGCATATCATACGCTCGCTACGGTGGAAATAGGATCCCTGAAAAGGAAAACCGCTTGGAACGCACTTGCCAACCTCAGTTCTATCCTCGGATATTGCGTGATCGTTTTCATCGCAGCCCGAACTGCACATAGTGGAGATCCTGAAAAAATTGCCGGTATCTTCACTGGCTTAATTGCCGCCGCCGCTGGCTTACAAGGATTTCTCTCATATATGGCACACTCTATGGGAAATCTCGCCGAACAGAGCGGCATCTTACGTGACCTGGCGACACTGTTCACAACGCAATCTACGAAAGAGGAAAGCGTTTCTGATACGATGGAGAAACCTCAGGAGGGTCAGGGGCAACCACAAGGGATGCCCCTACTCGCCGCAGAAGCGAGAGAGATGACAGTTGCCATGAACGATCTCTCGTTCCAATACCCGCGCGCAGTGACGCAAACCCTCAAAGAGATTACCGCAAAAATCACACCCGGTGAAACCGTCGCGCTCGTTGGAAAAAATGGCGCAGGAAAGACAACACTCGCAAACATATTACTCGGTCTGTACGCGCCAGATAGTGGGACACTCACATTTTCACAGAGGGCACAGAACGGTATGACTTCCGAAAAACCTACAGCAAGTGCTGTCTTTCAAGACTTCACAAAGTTCCTACTGCCCGTCAGAGACAACATTGGCTTCGCTGACCTGAATCGCATGCAAGACGACAACCGTATGCGGCACACACTCGACAGAGCAGGCTCCACTTTCTCACAAGAACTCGATACTTGGCTCGGACATGAATTCGGCGGACGTGATGTGTCTGGTGGAGAATGGCTGCGCCTCGCCGTTGCGCGTGGACTTTTCCGACAGAGCCAATTTGTTGTGTTTGATGAACCCACTGCCGCCATCGACCCAGTCGCTGAAGTTGAAATGATCCGAGAACTGCTCACCAAAGACGAATCGCGTACCACCCTTGTCATCTCACATCGGCTTGGGGTCGCCCGCCTCTGCGACAGAATCCTTGTTTTAGATGAAGGACAACTCGTTGAAGACGGCACACATGAAGAGTTACTTGCTATGAACGGGTTATACGCCGAAATGTGGAACGCACAAGCGTCATGGTATGCTTAGACACAGAAATTCAATACAATTGTTGGTTCTAAAAATAGGCTTCTCGTTTTATAGAGAATGGCAGCCCAGCGAATGCGCGTGTGGGATTCCCAAAAAACCCTCTCCACGAAAGGCAAGCTTCCCTAAGCTAAAACGTGTCTTCGGCGTAAGACTTCTACCAATTTAAGATTCATGCAATCTTTTCGCGCTAAAATTGTATCTATAATAGTTGAGAAGAAAGAACACCCTTCTTTTTCAGAATTATGCCTACTTTTTTTGAATAGTTCGCGTCACTTATAGTGAATTGATAGAGTGCTTCTTTTTTTCATCAGACTTATGTTTCTGATATTGAAACTATATCCCTTTAATACACAACAACAACAAATCTAATCGAAAATCAGTATACAAAGATTTCACTATAGTTTGGAGGATGAAATGCGTATAGTCGAGGCGGTATCTGTCGGAATCTCTGCGATTCGTAGTAACAAAATGCGTTCATTATTAACCATGCTTGGTATTATCATCGGTGTCGCTTCGGTATTAGCAATGATAGCGATTGGTGATGGTGCCAAGGAAATTGTCCGGCAAGATGCACAGAAATTAGGTGGTGCAAATCAGTTCTTCGTGTACCGTATGTGGTACAAACGCGTAAACAACCGGTGGGTCCGTAATCGTAGCAGCGAGTACCTGAAATACGAAGATGTGTTGGCAATGGAGGCAGAATGTCCAACTGTTCGCGCTGCCACGCCACAAATCTGGAACTGGGGTGGTGTGCTCATCCAAGCTTCAGGTGGCTCTGAAACCCGTGCAGGCTGGAACGGCGTAGATGCCAACTATAACACCGCAATGGACTGGAACGTTAAAGACGGACGTTTTATTTCAGATGAAGAGGTCAGAAACGCATCAAAAGTCTGTGTGCTTGGGGATGAGGTTGCAACCGCCCTGTTCGGTGATAGATCACCGTTGGGGCAGGAAATTAAAATCGCACGAGACAGCGAATATCACAACCGTTGGGGACAAAAAGAGGGGAGACGATCCACGGAACGCTTCACGGTTATTGGCACATTCGTGCCGAGAGGTACAAGTCTCCGGTTCGGTGTTAGTTTCGATAATCTTGTCTTCATTCCTGTATCAACCATTCAGGAACGCTTCACAGGCAATGACCAGATTCCGCGTATCACGGTCTATGCACATACCGTTGACGATGTGCCACAGGCAGTTGAAGAGGTAAAAACCGTCATCCGGAAACGGCATAGAAATCAAGACGATTTCATCGAGATCTTTGAGATGCAAGCCGGTATGGCACAATTAGATAAAATCAGTAAAATCATAAAAATTACCTTAGGCAGCATCGCCGGATTCTCGCTCCTCGTCGGCGGCATCGGGATTATGAACATGATGTTAGTCGCTGTTACCGAACGCACTCGTGAAATTGGGCTTCGGAAGGCACTCGGTGCGAAACGGTTGGATATTCTACTGCAATTTCTAATAGAGTCAGTGATCCTATGTGGTGTCGGCGGTGCAATCGGCGTTGGGTTGGGCATTCTCGCCGGTGAAGGGATGGCACTGCTCGCTGTCAAAATCGTCAAAATTGTTCCCGAATGGCCCGCAGTTGTCTCCCCACAATGGATATTGATTTCTGTATCGGTTTCAGCGATAATCGGCATCTCCTTTGGTCTGTATCCCGCGCTAAAGGCATCGTCCCTTTCTCCCATTGAAGCTCTGCGCAAAGATTAGAATTTAGAACGACAAAGATATTTATGGTGAAATCTAAAAATAATAGATCTCTTGTAGGGGCACCCCTTGTGGGTGCCCGCATACTTTTTTACCCTTCCCTGAAAAAGCCCTTCTTTAACGCCAGTTTGAAAAAAGTCCGAGAAGTCAAGACCAAAGCACATTCAACAAAAAAGTCTCGATTTTTACGGAGTTAACCCCCTAAATCCCCCTTATCAGGGGGACTTTAAGAGGAAATGCGTCTGTCCTAAGTATTTATCAAACTCACGTTTCTTTAGGTTCAAATCTAATTGAGAACCTCTATCCACAAGTACATGGCAAAATACAATCAACCCAGAAAGAACACACAAAACAGCGTGAAATCTGGGTTGAGTTAAAAATGGAATTCGGTTAAAATATGTATAGGTAGAAAACGAGAGGTATTATCGGCTTCCTTTCAAACCTTTCAAAGGTGTTTTTTCGCTTCTTTTGCAGAATTATGCACACTTTTTTTTCGTAGTTCGCGTCACTATAGTGAAGTGAATTGATAAAGTGCTTCTTTGCGATTTGTAACCGAAACATGGAAATCGCATCAGCTCCTTTGATGAAAACAGTCTTTCTGGAGATATTTGATGAAAAACGACGATGTTGTGTTGATCCAACGCATTCTTGCGGGTGATGAGACCGCCTTTGCAAGTCTGGTGAGAAAGTACCAGAAACAGGTCCACACGCTTGCATGGCGGAAAATTCGGGATTTCCATATCGCTGAAGATATTACGCAGGAGACCTTTCTGCAAGCCTATCAGAAATTGGAAACCTTGGAAGACCCGACACGGTTTCCAAGATGGCTTTATGTGATTGCAGATCGGCTCTGTATTGCGTGGCTCCGAAAAAACCAGCGACAAACCGAACCTCTGGAAGAAGCCGACCTCTCAGGAATAGAGACAGAAGCATATTCCAGATTTGTCGCAACAGAGCACGCCGAAATTTTTGCTGAAGCGCGACGCGACCTGGTCGAAAAGCTGCTTGCGAAGTTGAAGGAAAACAACCGAACAGTCATCACGCTTCATTACCTTGAAGGCATGACTTATGCAGAAATCGTTAACTTCTTAGGTGTACCAGAAAACACGATTAGGAGTCGTCTCCGCCGCGCCCGGCAACAACTAAAGAAGTATGAATTCATGATTCAAGAAGCGTTAGATATCACAATTGAAGCGGAACATCACTCCCAAAAACATTTGAACGGAGATTTCAGAATGAAATTAACCTTTGAAAGAGATAACCTTTTGTCCTCTCTACAAGTGCTGCAGGGTGTCGCGAGTGAGCAGAATACGCCGCCTATTCTCATCCACGCCGAGGGAAGCACGATTGAATGTATGGCGACGGACATGGAAATCGGCATCAGAATGAAAGTTGACGGGACAGTCAAAGAAGCGGGTACAATCCTTATCCCCGCCGAAAAATTGGCGGATATTGTTAAAGGATGGCCCACTGAAAAACCGATAGACTTGACAACTACGACAAACAATCGGATTGAAATCACTTCTGGAAATGGCATTCACAAAACGGTCAAACTCGCCGATGAAGAATTCCCACAACTCCCTTCCATTGACGAGGCAGCATTCGCTATTGATGGAAAAACCCTGCGGTCTGTTCTTCATAAAACTGAATTTGCTGCGCCTGCAAAGAAAGCCAGACAAGCATGCCTAAACGGACTCTATTTTAACCTGCTTGAGGACAGAACCGAGATCGTTGCAGCCGATGGTATACAACTTGCCGTCGCACATTGTGAACCCCTTAAATTATCCCAAGAAAGCGATGGATTCATCGTCCCACTCAAAGCCGTCAAAGAGATTGAACGAACCTTTGCTAACGCCCCAGAGATAAAAATCTCACGCATTGAGAACCAGATTCTCTTTGCGGATGAGCGCGCTACGGTGACGACGCGATTGGTAGACGCTGAATATCCGCCGTATGAGAAACTCATTCCGGTGTCTCCTAAAGTGCGGACAGTTGTGCCGAAAGCGTCTATTGTGCATGCAATGGATAAAATTTTGTCGCGCGCAAATCCGGAACACTCTCGGATCTGTTTAGAAATAGATGAACAGCAGATTCGGATCTCGGCGAAGACCTCTGAGACAGATGAAATATATGAGACATTAGCGGTCGAGTCCAGCACTGGGAGCATCCGTATCGGTCTGAATGCTCAGCTGCTCATAGAGATACTCTTGCACATTGAAACGGAGTCTCTCGCACTAGAGTTCTCGAGTGGGTTGCAACCTGTCACTGTTAAACCGGTTGGGGCGGAAGGACATATCTGTCTCATCTGCCAGATGAACTTAGAATCCTAAGCATCAAGGAATCCCTCACTACCGCTGGCGAGGATTGTATCCTCGCCTCAAACCTCCATCGCCGCTGGCGCGGGTGTTTTTGCGGATTTCCGCTAGTATCCTCGCCTTCCCACAATTAAACACTATGTGGAGAACTTTAATGACCCCTGAAATCGCTTTACAAAAACGAGAGCAAATGATTCGCGATGGTTTCTGTGTCATCAACAACATTCTCACAGACGAATTTCTGCTGGCACTTCAAGACGAATCAGAACAACTTCTCGCTAATTATGTGCCACCAGAACACACCAGATACCATGGGCATCATCTACAAGTTACAAGCAAAGACAATACGCTCGTTCAGAAACTATTAGAATGGCACCCTACGCTCAATGCATTAGAAGAAATGGGGTTTGGCGATTTCACAGTCCCCGTAGGTATCACGATTCTGACGAAAGATCTAGGCGCACCGCCACTCTATTGGCATCAAGATTGGTACTATTGGAACGATCCAATTAGTTGCGCGCCTTGGCCCCAACATATCTTTATGAAATATTATCTCACCGATACAACACCAGAAAACGGCTGTTTAAAGGTTATTCCGCGGACACATCGCAAGCGCATTGATTTACACGACAAACTTCTCCATGCAAGCAAACTCGGTAATGTCCTAAAACCAGGATCAGAATCTAAGGAAAAATATTCTGTGATGTTCAATGACCATCCGGGTCAGGTGGATGTTTGTGTCAAAGCAGGTTCATTGGTGATGCGAGATGCACGCCTTCTACATTCCGTCCGAAAAAACGATACGGACAAACGACGCACAATGCTTCTCGTATGGATTGTCCGCCCAAACACCATTCCAGACTATTGGAGCCACGAAATCCCCGAACCCGTTTTAAATCGAGATGAAACCAAGGACTATCCCAGCTCACAGATCCCCAATGAATTTTTAACTTATAGTAAATCCCATAATTAGTTATACAGTTTTATGATTTGTTCAATAGTTGCTTCAGGGTTGTATTGATACTTTCGCTTAATATTAGCGAAGTCCTTCTCAATAGGGTTCAACTCCGGCGAATACGGCGGTAAAAATAGTAAACTCGCACCCATGCGGCATCCAAGAGATTTTAGCAGTTGAACCGGATGCAAAATTGCCGACAACATGGGGACATCTTAAACGAAAGTACGGTGTGCGCGATGGGTCAAATTGACGTATAAAATCTCATCCCTTTTAAGATTATGCCAATTTGGCAGACGTTCAGTGGAAATTTCCACTATTTCAAGCAATTACTATTGGCATAGATATTGCCTACCATATCAGTAAAATCTGAAAATATGTAGACAGTTATTCGGTGAAAAGCCCTCACCTTCGCTGGCGAGGTTTGTAACCTCGTCCTCATAATGTCGAAATAATTATAAGCTTTACTATAAATGATGTTCCTAACCCTGATACGCCAAGAACTTTTGACCCATCTGATGAGCGCACGTTTTTTTGCTGCGGTCATCATTACACTCTTACTGGTTGTCGCCAATACGTTTGTCTTGATCGGGGCACACGAAGAGCGTCTCGCCGACTATAGCCAGAAAGAAGCAGTGAACCGCGAGACAGTCGCAGCAACACCTGCCTATTCGGTTTTAAAGTTGAAGGTTCAGCGTCCTCCCAATCCCCTGAGTCTCTTTAGTGCCGGCTTAGAGACGCGTTTCGGCAGCGATATTGACATAGCATTTAACAGCGTGCCAGCCCTATCAAATCCCATAGCCGAGGTCAGACCAGACGAGGAATCTCAGTGGAAGTTTGATAGAGTGTCGTCCCTCTCAAGCCCCGGAGCACTCCTCGGTATAAATAACCCATATCTGCTCCTTTTTTCACAGATAGATCTCGTCTTTATCTTTCAAGTTGTGTTGAGCCTGATTGCCCTGCTTTTCGCTTATGATGCCATTGCAGGCGATTGGGAAACCGGCACCTTGCGCTTGGTGCTCTCACACCCTGTCGGGCGCGGGCACGTCCTGCTTGCCAAATATATTGCGGCGATGGTCTGTCTGCTGCTCCCTGTGCTAATGAGTCTGCTGCTCGCCCTGATTCAGTGTTCCTTCGCGCGTTCCCTGCAATTCAGCACAGAGGATTTTCTACGAATTGGCGGTATTGTTTTGACAACTATTGTTTACCTATCGGTTTTCTACCTGATCGGTCTGCTCATTTCCACAACAACCCGCCGGGCTGCCACGTCCTTGATGCTCTGTATGTTCCTGTGGGTCGTTTTGGTGCTTGTCTATCCAAACTGGAGCCGGTTTGCCCTGAACCCGGTGGACGACATGCGTGCAGAGAAGTTATCCGCTAACCAGCAGATAGCACAGATTCGGGAAGAGGCAGATCGAGAACAGAAGCGGTTCTTGGTGAACAGTCCACTTAAGGGAGACCCTCCAATATTTTTCGATACATTTACAGGTACCGACTTCTATAAAGGCGGGGCGTGGTATCTCGGAGATTTTCCTCGGGTTCACATCGAAATCGAATTGAAAAATACTGCGGATCCCTTGGTAACACACTTGCGCCGTTATTATGAATTTGCCGCGACACTGCAAATCCAGAATGCCGAAAAGGTGTACTTAGTTGGGAAGCAACTGATGGCACAGACATCCCTCCAGCAAGCACACTGGGATGAACGACTCATGAAACTTAGTCCGGTGAGTCTGTACACGTTCGCAACCGCCGCGTGGGCAGGTACCGATTTAGACAGCATGACCGACTATATCCGAGCCGCACAGATATACCGGCGTACCCTCATTGACGCTTTTCATGAGAGAGATGTCTTCGCGAGTCTGCAGTGGTTTTCAACAAATCAAGGCACCGTAGACTGGTCGATTCTGCCTGACTTTCGTTTTGAGCATGCAGATGTCAGCATCAACGCACAGCGCGCCCTACCGGAATTACTTTTGCTGGTCTTCATCAACCTCGTCCTATTCATGATAACATTTCTGGTCTTCATCAAAATTGAAGTATAGGACAGTTATCAGTTGTCAGTCGTCAGTTAAGAGATGTTTTGATTAAGTCAAAACCCTCTTTTAACGGATAACCGATGACTGATAACTGAAAATTAACGGATGACTTCTTAACTGAAAACTGAAAACTGAGAACCGAGAACTAATAAAATGATTTGGCATATTGTTACACGTGAACTTTTGGATCATCTCACGAGTCTCCGCTTCGCCTTAACCACGCTTATCCTCGTAGCGTTAATGGTCACCAACGCCGTTGTGCATCTTCAGACACATCCTGAACGCATTCGGAAATATTCTGAGAACGTTAGTGCATCCCACACCGAGTTGAAATCCCGCACACAGTTATATGCGCTGCTACAAAAGGGTCCGGGTAAACTATACAAACGACCTTCATCGCTCACCTTCATTGCCGATGGAGGGGACGCGTTTTTGCCAAGCAAAACCATGAGTGCCGGTTCCTGGAGACTCTACGGGTCCGCCAGCATTTGGGCAATGGGCGTTCCACGTCTGAATATGGAGGCGATCAGCAATCACCGCCCGACCGCCGTGGTGATTGATTGGGTCTTTATCATCACCTATCTGCTCTCCTTCATTCCGCTCCTCTTTACCTTTGATGCACTCTCAGGGGAACGAGAACGAGGGACGCTACGGCTATGTCTCGCAAATCCCATCTCGCGTCCTGCTTTGTTAGTGGGTAAATTCCTTGGCTCGCTGACCGCAGTCCTCATCCCTTTCTATTTCGCTGTGTTGTTCAATCTCGCCATCATTTCCACCGAGAATTGGACGCAGCTCAGTGGGACAGACTGGGGACGTGTAGGGCTCATCGTCCTGATTGCTTCTTGCTATGCTGGCATCTTCATTGCAGTTGGACTTATCGTCTCCGCGATGACACGAGAAAGCAGGTTAAGTCTCGTTGTCCTATTGCTAATTTGGGTGACCGCCGTAGTGTTTATGCCCTCAACCCTCGGCACTCTCTCAACAAAATGGATGCCCTCTGTCCAAACGCACCATCAATTTCGGATGGCAAAAGGGACCGCCTTCGACCAAATTTTAAGCGATTTCCTCAATAAAAAGGAAACTTTAAAAGAACGCCGTCAATCAGCAGGCACCTCTCAGGAAGAAGTTGCAGAGGTAGACACTTCAGAATTAGAGATCCAGCGCGAGTTCGTTAGCAAAGACATGGAAACACGGGAGCGGCTGAGCCGCCAGCATCTCGCTGCACAAAGCGCGCAAGTCCTCCACGCAAGACGAATAACTCGATGCTCCCCTGCAGCGGTTGTCCAATACGCCCTTGAATCCATGGCAGGTACAGGCTTTAATCGCCATTTGCAATTCTTAGAAAATTGTCATCTTCATATCCGTCAGTTCCGAGACTTTACCGTTGAAATGGATAGAGCAGATCCAGAAAGCCTTCACTTCATCGGCATCCCGAAAGGCATGTCAGAAAAGCCTGTCTCACCAGAGGCTATCCCGATGTTTGAGGATAAGTTAACTTTTCAAGATACACTCAATTCGGCTATAATGGATATACTGTTGCTCATTTTACTACTCGGTATATTTCTTTCAGGTGCCTTCCTCGTCTTCCTACGTTCAGAGGTATAAGGTACAGCGAAAAATCAGGTAATTTTACTTTTTTAAACCGCCCCCCGAAAAAGCCCACTCTTTAAGTTAAAATCTAATTGAGGACTATCTATGCGATCAGATATATCAATCCACACCACTCTGAAAGATGAAGAGCTCATCCAACTTGTACAAATGGGGAATGAGTCAGCATTTACAGAACTGATGTCGCGTTATAGTCCACGCATCTGGAAAGTGATTATCGCAAATTCGAGACAACGCCGCGATGCCGAAGAAATTCTCATGGATGTCTGGAAATCCGTCTGGGAAAATATCAGTGGACTGCGGAGTGTTGAAAGTTTCGGTGGATGGCTGCATCGCATCGCTTACAACGCTTGCAAGCGGTATTACGCTTCACTGCCTCATTCAACAGACGAGATGCCGTATAGTTACGCTGACTTAACCGATCAGATCGATCGGGACGCGGTTGCGCGTTTCTGGGAAACAGAACTCCACGATGCTGTGAGAGAAGCAGTGCATCACCTGCCAGATAAAGTACGCCGCGTTGCGGTCCTATACTATCTGGAATTGTGGAGCGTCAACGAGATCCATGCTGAACTCGGATTAGCGATAGGCACAATCAAGACGAAATTAAGACAGACACGCGAACTTCTCCGCAAGGAGTTTGATGTCGAACTTGAAAGAGGGAGAACCATGTCATCTAAACAGGAAAAATCCAAACACATCCAACCCAGAATCAAGGTTATTGGGGTCGGTAGCGCGGGCGGCAACGCCGTCAAACGAATGATTGAAGCCGGTTTGACGGACATCGAATTTTATGCTGTGAATACAGACAAGGAAACACTCGACAAGCACCATGAAGCAACACCGGTGCAGATCGGTGCTAACACCACCCAAGGGCTGGGTTGTGGCGCGAACCCAGAAATAGGTAGAAGGGCAGCTGAGGAAGACAGGGAAAAACTCCACAGCCTCGTAGCAGATGCGGATATCGTTTTTATTATAGCCGGTATGGCGGGGGGAACAGGCGCGGGTGCTTCGCCGCTGATTGCTTCCCTCGCTCGAGAACAGGGTGCTTTAGCCGTAGGCGTTGTGGCACAGCCGTTCAATTTTGAAGGTCAACTTCGCAGTAAAAAAGCAGAACAAGGCTTACAAGAACTTCAGAGAAATGCTGATTCCGTTGTGGTGGTATGGAACCAACAATTACTTGATTCAATAGAGAAGAAGCAGAAACTATCAATCACAATACGTGAGGCATTCCATCTCAGTGATGAAATGCTGTGCCGCAACGTTGAAAGAAGCATCTCGGAATTTCATGCCAGCACCCTGTCCTGAGCTACCTAACGCTCTCAGGTAGCACCAGAAAACACTTTTTCACCCCTTTTTATTGTAAAATCCGTAATTACTTATACACCAACACAAGGGCGAGGATACAATCCTCGCCAGCGACAGTGGGCTGTTGTTCCCTGACGAACTGTAAACATATTTTTGGATTTTACTATAAACGTGAATTCGACATAAGAAAAGGAAAGGCGAAATAATGCATACTGAAATGTTAAGAAGTATTGAAGACATCCTATCAATCGAACTACTCACGCTATTTGATCCAATTGCCGTTTCACCAGATGGGACACAACTTGCTGTTGCTGTCCAAAGTTATTCCAGAAAACGCGTAGGAACTGGAATCGATGGTTATATTCCAACAGGCTTACTTGACTTACAGGAAGGCAGTGAAATTTGGCTTGTCAATGTTCAAAGTGGCGAATCTCGGAACCTCACACCGAACTGGGGAACAAGTTACTGCCCTGCTTGGTCACCAGATGGGAAAACATTGGCTTTTTATTCGGATAAGCACGAAACAGCCCAACTGTGGATATGGGAAGTCGGCGAAGATGAACCACAACTCGCAAGTGATGTCATGATTCGACCTTTTTTGGCGTTCACACCCTCACCGCTCTGGACACCTGATGGAACGCGTATCATCGTTAGGCTGCATGCAGAAACAGAGATAGGCGAAGAACCACCGCCAGACGAAGAAAAGACATCAGTGACAGTCTTTGAGAGTCCGATTGCTGGACAATCGGAAAATGCATTCCGACCGCGACGAACTGCATGGTTTGATGCGCGGTATCGCGCAGACATTGGCATAATAACGGTTGCCACAGGGGAAGTCCAAACGTTAGCGCACGGATTCTATCCATCCGGTATTCGCGTCGCCCCAGATGGAAGTGCCGCGGCGTTTATGAGTTTTCAAGGAATAGAAAGTAACTCGCAACTATTTTACGACCTCTATCTTTCGCCTCTGAATGGTGGACCCCCGAAATTACTTGCTGACTCGCTTAAATTTAGTTGGGGACTTTCGTTCACTTGGTCGCCAGATGGACGCTACATTGCGTACATGACAGAAAACAAAGAGGCAAAAGATGAACTTTTCCTTATTTCGACAACTGACGGTAGCCAACTGAATCTCACTCAAGACACCGACATTGAACTGACAAATGGGTCGCATCCCCCTTTATCGCCTTTATGGAGTTCAGATAGCAAACACCTATTCTGGGTTGCGCGAGGCGATCTCTGGCGAATCTCTGTCGCCGATAAAACTATTGAGAAACTCACAGATGGATTTGACCGTCACGTTGTCCGGATTGTTCGTTGTGCCCAAGCAGACACCGCCTGGGCACCGGACAACGCTGAAGTGATATACATTCATACAGTACACTTTAAAAGTGCTCAGTCCGGTTTTCATCGCGTCAACCTGAAAACGCGCGAAATCACACAGTTGGTTGAAGAAAAGCGTAATTACAATCCTATGGGTAGAAACATGGATGTTGCACCGCAAACGGGAAACATTTTCTACAGTATTGAGGATGTCCGTCATCCGCCCGATGTGTGGGTAGCGGATGCCAACTTTCAAAATCCACGGCAACTCACTCAACTGAATCCAAACATTGAAACAGATCCGCTTGGCACTTCACAGATCGTCACTTGGCAGACACCCTCTGGCAAGAATCTCAGAGGTGCCTTGTTACTCCCACCAGATTACGTAGAGGGTAAACGTTATCCGTTAATTACGCAGGTCTATGGCGGTAAATTTCTCTCATATCAATTTAACGATTTCGGCACAGATCACCATGGAGGCAATTTTCTGCTGACGAATCAAGGTTACGCTGTCTTCCTTCCTGATACACCGATGGAAACCAACGCGCCTGTCCAAGAATTGGCAGAGATGGTGCTCTCTGGTATAGATACGCTAATTGACATCGGAATTGCCGATCCCAACCGTTTAGGAATAATGGGACATAGTTATGGAGGTTACTGCGTCAACGCCCTAATTACACAAACACCGCGGTTTGCCGCAGCTGTCAGTAGTGCCGGATGTGGGAATTTAATTAGTTCCTACGGACATTTGACAGAAGACGGAGATAGCATGTGGATTCATTGGACAGAAAGTGGACAAGCCAAAATGGGAGGATCGCTTTGGGAATTCCGGGACCGATATATTGAAAACTCACCGATCTTTTTCCTTGATAAGGTGGAAACACCGCTGTTGTTGGTTGTTGGTGCTTTAGATGTTCCTGCTGTCCCACAGTCAGGGGAAATGTTTTCGGGTTTGCGTAGACTTGGGAAAAAAGCCGTTTTAGCGCGATATGAGGGCGAAGGACATTCACAAGCTACATCATGGCGTTACCCAAATATATTTGACTATTGGCAGCGCGTGCTTTCTTGGTTTGATGAGCATTTCCCAGAAGATGATATTCTAACCTAAGTTGCCACCATTGTAGCACCAGCTGTACGAAGTTGAATATAGTAAAGCCCCAAAATACGTAGACACTCTGAAAAACACAAAATACCACCCCTTCGCTGGCGAGGTTTGGAACCTCGCCTTTTCCTTATAAACATAAGCAAAAAAGTGCAACTTTTCTCCACCCCATTTGTAGTACCTATCACAAGCCTCTTGTCAGGTTTTCGTGCCCTGATTCAATCAAGGTTTGTCTTGCTATTTACTTAGCAGACCTCATTAAGTTTTTCCACTATCCCTTTCAATCTTAAGGGACTCTACATAGGTAAATCCACAGAAATAGGAGAAAACAAATTGAATAGAAATTCCACAACAATACAAAAAGGAACAATTGATAAACACATGAAAACAAATTTGTTAATGATCATAGTCTTGACACTCACTATAGGCTCTCAATTAACGGCTGTTTCAAATGACCCAACAGTAAAAAAAGACCTAACCGCAGTAAAAACAGATCACCCCCCCACCATTGATGGCGTTCTCGACGATACCTGCTGGCAAGACGCACCACAAGCCACTGGGTTTACAGACGAACGCACCGAAAAACCGGCGAAGAACCAATCCATCGCTCGGCTCGTTTATACAGACAAAGCCATCTACCTCGGCGTTTATCTCTATGACGATATGCCCGATAAAATTGTGGCACGCCAAACCAAAGACCAAACCCGATTTCAAGGTGAAGACTGGATGTCCTTCAGCCTTGATCCGTTCCACACGCACCAATTTTCCGATAGAAACTTCTTTATGGCGAACGCGCTCGGCACGAAATTCGCGCATCTCGCCACCGGACGCGCCGAAAAAAGCGAATGGATCGGGTTATGGAAGGCTGCCGCACAGATTGTAGACGACGGTTGGATTGTAGAGATGGAAATCCCGTGGCAGATGCTGGATTACCCTAATACAACAGAACCTGTCCGGATGGGCATCAACATTGATAGGGGGCAGCAGCGGACAGGAGAAAAATCGTGGTGGTGTAATTTAGGCGTTAATGAATTTAGAGAGAACGATGGCCAATGGGTTGATGTTCTGCCGCCGCCTCGGCAGCGCGAGTTGAAACTGCTGCCGTATCTCGTTGGTGGATACAGCGACAAGGAAACAACAAACAAGGCGTATACTGCCCGCGCGGGGGCGGACCTCCGTTATGAGGTTACACCGCAGTTACGGCTCATCGGCACAGCCAATCCCGATTTTGACAACATTGAACAAGCCGTAGAAGGTATAGATTTCTCCTACGGTGAACGCTACGTACCCGACCGCCGTCCCTTCTTCTCCGAAGGTGGTAATGTCTACAACGTTGGGCAGCTTTTCTATTCGCGGCGGATAGAGGATATGGACAGCGGGCTTAAACTCTTTGGGAAACTGGGGAAAAATACCTCAGTTGGCACCTTAGGTACGTACCATAAAAACAACCAAAACTTTATCCTTAGTGCCTCCCAATCCCTTACTGCGACATCTCAAGTCAGTGCTGTGTTCTTATCACACCACAAACAAGGTAATCCGGCGAACAACGTCGGCTCTGTATCAGGTAGTGCGCGACGCGGAAGATTTGCAGTATTCAGTGATCTCACGCAAAGTTGGGCGGATGAATCAGATGGAAGAACAGGAACTGTTGGTTTGGTTTACAAAAGTCACCTCATTGAAGCGGTTTCAAGAGTTTTCTTTACAGATCCAGATTTTGTGAACAATCTCGGTTACCATCCGTTCAAAGGCTACCGCGGTGTCAACCTCACTACTATGTTCAAAAACGAGTGGCGCGAAGGGATTGTCCGCCGTCTCACTCTCTTTACCCATACTGACGCTTCTAACACATACCAAGGTGAGGTTTTCAGTCGTGACATCAGGCTTGGTGCACAACTCTTGACACACAGTGACTATTCAGTTTCTGCTTTCTGGAACGGTGGTCAATTTAAAGAATTCTCAGACTCATTGTTCAGCATCAGTTTAGGAGTTCGTGCCACGGATCGCTTTAACAACTTCAGTGTCAGCTATGACTGGGGTGAACAGGCAGGTGAGCAGTTTTATAGCATTAGTGGAAATCTGAATCTGCGTGCTTACGGCTTCACCGCTGGCTTGACCTCCCAAGTCCAGTGGCATTTCAAGCGTCGTTACCAACAGATTTTAACGCTCACGTATGACTTCAGTCCTGCGTTAAGCCTCGGCAGTCGTTTGATCTGGCAAGCAGAAGGCATTAATACCTACTTCGCGCTGCGCCGCTCAGGTTACGCTGGCACCGATTTTTTCATCATCCTCGGCGATCCAAATGCCCAGGAATTCAAACAGCGTTTAGTTGCTAAGGTGATTCGGGCATTTTAGATTTTCTCCGATATGTATGTTGCGTATAAACGGTTCAATTGTATTCTCCTGAATCTTATGGTATAATGCATCCGGTTGCTTAACGAGGACACCTGCTTCTAAAACCTTTGAGTCCTTTTAACAACTGTTATACCTAAGCATTCAGGAGAATTTTTTATGCGAAATCTGTGGGGACCATACAAACTTACGTTGGTTCTACTTTTATGTGTTTCCCTCTACGCAGCAGCACAAGAAACTAAAGTCGAAAAGGATACAGAAATGGAAAAAAACAGAATCCAGATTTATAAAGAAAACCCGCGTTACTGGCAGTATAAAGGCAAGCCAATTCTGCTCATCGGCGGTTCCGTCGAAGACAATCTATTTCAGATACCAAATCTTAAAGAACACCTTGAATTGCTGAAGTCGGTCGGTGGCAACTATGTACGCTCCACAATGAGTTGGGTCGATGAAGGCGATGTGCCACCCTTTAAAAAAGTCGGCAATCAATACGACTTAAATCAGTGGAACGACGAATTTTGGAACCGTTTTCAGAACTTCATAACGTGGACGCACGAGATGGATATTATCGTCCAGATTGAGGTGTGGGCAACCTTCAACTATTACCGCGAACCGTGGGCTGCGAATCCTTTCAACCCAAAAAATAACAGCAATTACACCGCAGAAGAGACAGAGTTACCGACTGCTGTTAACAGCCATCCCCTTGCAACGGGCAACAATTTTTTCTGGTCTGTACCGAAAGAGCATAACCAACAGATCGTCTTGAAATATCAGCAAAAATTTGTGGATAAACTCCTTTCCGAAACGCTTCCGTATGGCCATATACTCTACTGTATGGACAACGAAACCGCCGTCACAGCTGCATGGGGTGAATACTGGGCAACCTATATTCAGCAGAAAGCAGCAGAGTCTGGACGCGTTGTTGAAACAACGGAGATGTGGGACCCGTGGGATCTATCCGATGAGAAGCATAAAGCGACGTTTGACCATCCTGAAACCTATTCCTTCTGCGATATATCACAAAATAACCACCAGAAACGGCAGCGGCATTGGGATAACGCCCAGAAAATTCGGACACAACTTTCGCCGATCCGTCCCATCAATAATATTAAGATTTACGGTGCTGATGGCGGACGATTCGGCAGTACGCAAGATGGATTGGAACGATTTTGGCGAAATATATTTGGTGGATTTGCATCAGCACGGTTCCACCGTCCGGACAGCGGCGTTGGTTTGAACGAAACCGCACAAGCACATATTAAAAGCATGCGAACCATCACAGACGAAATGGACATTTTTACGTGCGAACCCCACAATGAACTACTTTCCAATAGAGCAGATAACGAAGCGTATGCTTTCGCAAATCTCGGACAAGAATATGCTGTCTACTTTCCAAATGGTGGTTCGGTCAATATCAACCTCAGTACAGATACCAAAAAACTAACAGTCAGATGGCTAAATATCACTAAAAGTCAGTGGACACAAGAAGAGGAGATTTCCTTCAACGATAGTATCACATTATCTGCACCAACCGAAGATCACTGGGCAGTTTTGATTCAAACTAAATAATCTCAGCAGTATTAAGAAACAAATTTTAGGTTTTCAGGAAGGTTGGAAAACAGGAAGACTGGAAGAAACGCTGTATCTGCCACCTGCCAACTTCTATACTTCCAATCTTCCAACTCAATTGAAATTTGCTCCGCAAGCCCCTAATTTAGAAAATATTCCTTTTTTTTGCATTCTCCATAATCTTGTGATATAATATATACCGTTGCTAACGAGGAAATATGTTCCCAAAATCATTTTCACGTTATGGAAGTAACCGTCATGTTCAAACATCGGCTAAATCAGCTCAAAAATGAAAATGTTGGGATGTTTGACCTCGCTTCTATCGGGATAACGCTTGCCCTTGCGATCTGTATCGGTTATTTCGGGGGTAAGTGGATCGGTGGAAAATTAGGCAACACAGCAGTTGGAGCATACATCGGTTTCGGAATGGGAGTTGCCGCCGGATTCATGGAAATGTTTCGTTCGGTAGCACGCTGGAACCGACGGCTTGAAAGTATAGAAAAACAGCGTCGTGGCGATTCACACCAAGTACAGAACACCGAAAAAGAATAACGTCTGAAAGTATCAGGGATCTGGAGATTTCGGCATCTATAATTCGCCGTTATTTTGACAAAGGAGTCCCTTACGATGGGTCCCGTTTTGGAATTTGGCGACCGATTCATCCGCCACGTTTATGTCTTAACAATCTGCCTCACCATCGTTGTTGCCGTAGTATTGTTAGGATTCAAACGCCCCGCACTCCCAAGTTTTCTGATTGGAAGTGCTATCGGACTCATGCTATTCTGGTCTATCGAATTCATGGTTCGGCGACTTATCCGGCCCGGGAAAACTCAAAAAACAAAATACTTATTCGGAGTCATTACCCTCGGCAAATACGCAGTCCTCGGCGTGTGTCTCTATTTTCTATTTAATAAGTTAGAGTGGATGAATGTCTATGCCTTCGCCGGGGGGATCGCTTTAGTACAAGGTGCCATCATTATCAAAGCGATCGGCTTGATGATGACTATCCTTTCAAACAAGGATCCTAATCAGTCTTGAGACGAAACTTGCACGTTGAACTCAAGTTGGGAAATGTTCGTATTATTCGCACATTCATTTAAGAAACACTAAAACACAAGATGAAAAAAATATCGTTTATCTGCTTGGTTGTGGGACTCAGTTTGGCAATAGTAGTTGGAAGTTTCGCAGCCGAGAATGGTCACCGTAGTTTGCTCTCTCCGATTTCACAGCTTTTACCGGATGAAATAATCCCGGAACCGGCTCGGTGGCATCAGCCCGATCTAATCCCCAACACATACTTTGCTGTTCTCGTCTTAGTGCTATTTTTTATTTTCGCCACCCGGAAGTTGAAGCGGGTCCCTGAAGGGAAAGGACAAACCCTGTTAGAGGTGTTTGTCGGCAGTATTACGGACTTCTTTGGCGGTATTTTGGGTGACCACGGCAAAAAGTATGTGCCATTCGTTGGCTCCTACTTCATCTTCATTCTCTTCCTAAACTATCTCGGGGTCATTCCGGGTCTTCAACCGCCAACAGCAGATTTGAATACAACGCTTGCCCTCGGTATAACAGCTGTGTTAGGCGTTCAAATTATCGCTATTAAAGAGAATGGAGTCGTCGGCTATCTCAAGCATCTTGCAGGCAATCCACCGTGGTTAGGTGTCTTGATGTTCCCACTTGAGGTGATCGCGCAACTCTCACGCGCGGGTTCGCTCGCCATCCGGCTTTTCGGAAACATTTTTGGCGAAAAATCGGTTGTTATTGAATTGACAAAACTCGGAGTGGGCATACTGATTCTTGATGCTATTCCGTTCGTACCAGTTCAAGTCCCGATGCTGTTCTTTGGGCTGTTTGCTGGCTTTCTGCAAGCGTTCGTTTTCACTATCTTAACATCCATCTATATAGTGATGTTTATTGAACATGATGAGGCACATGAAGCACATCATTAATCCCACTCAATCGGAAGAAGGTCTGGCATTTACGCTAACCCTCCGAGTCTCTAAATACATGTAAGCGCGACCTCCAAGTTGCGACTTCTTAAAAAAATAACAATAGGAGAACTTTCATGACTTATTTAGCAGTGTTGGCATTTGGTGTAACATTAGGTTTGCCAATCGCCGTCATCTTCGCCTCAAGGGCACAAGGGAGTGCTACAAGCACCGCTCTTGAGGGAATCGCGCGTCAACCCGATGCCGCGCCGCGTATCCAAACCGCAATGATTATCGGTTTGGCTCTCATCGAATCACTCGTTATCTACGCTTTGTTGATGTTCTTTATTTTGCAGCTCAACAACCTCCCAGACAAAACTATGCTATTAGATTTGATCCGCGCTTCAGCGGAACAGATGGGTGGGAATGGGAATTAGTAACATCAGTAGCAAAATCAATAACTTCAAACCTCCACAACGTTGGGGCACCCCGCAGACTGTCCCAACTTGCTGGAGCCCTTTACAGTAAAACATAGGAAATTTATGCGAGAAAAGATATATGGATTTTGCTTCATTTTTATGTGGGCGTGCGTCACAAGCGCATTTGGTGCCGAGGCACCTGCCGGCGAAGGAGACTTACTATCAGGACTTGGGATCGACCCCAAGACGATTATCATCCAAGTCATCGGTTTTCTGATTGTGCTCGCCGTACTTTGGAAGTTTGTCTTCGGCAAGGTAGGTGGGCTTTTAGAGGAACGCAGATCTGAAATCACCACGCAAATAGAACAATTGCGGACCGATCGCGAAGAGTTGGACAGGCTCACCGCAGAGACGCGCCAACGCCTCGCCGATATTGAAACCGAAGCACAAACCAAGATTCAAGCAGCTATTGAACAGGGAAACGTCGAGCGTCAAGACATTCTCACACAGGCACGACAAGAGGCTGAGGATGAAGTCGCCAGAGCCAGAGCAGAAATTCAGCGTGAGAAAGATGAAGCCATCTCCGAACTCCGCGGTGTTGTTGCTGAACTCGCGATTGACGCTGCCAGCAAAATCATAAGCGAAGAACTCAACGCAGAGAGACATCAGCAGATTATTGAGGCATCCATTAGCAGGTTGCCAACGGATCTTTAAACAACTGAATCTGGTCATTCTTCACTTTGTTTCATCGAAGAAACGCCCAAGCAAACCCCTTCCCCGTAACGGTCAGGGACCCTGGTTTTCGGTTAAGTGCAACTGCCTGGCTTTTTGATCGTTGAAATACTGCTTGCGCCTTACAGACATTGCTTCGCAGTGAGACCACTACGAGGTTTAACCCTCGGTGAAATTGACCAAAAACCATCACAAAACGTAGTGGAGTGATGTTCAGAAAGACATAAAAGAACAAACTATGAGAGACATTCGGGTTGCGAAACCTTACGCCCGTGCCCTATACGATGCAGCGGTGGAACAAAACGCGTTGGCTGATATTGTCCGTGATGTAGAGAGGCTGCGAGAATTGATTGAAGCGTCCGAGGAACTCACGCAATTAATCCACAGTCCTGTTTTGTCTCCACAATTTAAAAGCGAGACATTTCAGCAGCTTTTCACAGACGCGATGCATCCGCTGACGATTAATTTTTTCCGGCTACTCACATTAAAGCAGCGTGAACGTTACCTGACTGCAATAATGGATGTCTTTTCAGTGATCGTTGACGAAGCTGCGGGTAGACTCGTTGCACAAGTGACGACAGCCGTGCCGCTAACGTCGGAGCAAGCGGAACGCCTTACAGAGCAACTCAGCGCGTACTCGGGAAAACAGGTGCGATTGGAAACTACAACCGATGCACAAATCCAAGGCGGATTCATTGTGCAATTAGATGATACAGTTTTTGATGCAAGTGTCGCAACACAACTCCAACGCTTACGACAACAACTCGCAAAAGGGTAATAGTTATTAGTTGTCAGTTCGGTTGCTACGCAACTTTTCAGTGGTCAGTTAACCCCTTGTGGTTGTCAGTTTTCTTGTGGAATCCACAACATATCTGAATGCCACAAAAAATTAACTGATAACCGATAACTACTCCTCACAGAGGACCGAAATATGGCAAGAGAAGTCCGACCAGACGAAATATCAAATATCCTTAAACAACAACTACAACAGTTTGAACAGGACGTGGATGTCTATGATTCCGGCACTGTGCTGGAGGTAGGCGATGGTATCGCGCGGGTGCATGGACTTGCCAATGCTATGGCAAGTGAAATGATTGAATTCCCTAACGATATTTACGGTATCGCTTTTAACCTTGAAGAAGATAACGTCGGTTGCGTCCTGTTCGGCGAAGACCAACTCATACACGAAGGCGACACCGCCAAACGGACAGGACGACTCGCCGAAGTCCCGGTTGGTGAGGCACTCCTTGGGCGGATCGTCGATGCACTCGGTCAACCTATCGATGGTTTGGGCGATATTGAGACAGAACATCGACTGCCGGTTGAACAGAAAGGTTTGGGCATTGTCCAACGGCAACCGGTTAGCGAACCGCTTTACACAGGTTTAAAAGCCATTGACAGTTTGACACCAATAGGGAGAGGTCAACGGGAACTGATTATTGGTGACCGGCGAACCGGTAAAACCGCGATCGCTATAGATGCTATTCTGAGTCAGAGGAACACGGATGTTTACTGCATTTATGTCGCTATCGGTCAAAAAGGATCTACGCTGGCACAAGTTGCCAATACCCTTCGCGAGCATAACGCGATGGAGTATACGACTATCGTCTCTGCACCTGCAAGTGATCCATCCCCGCTTCAGTACCTTGCGCCTTACTCAGGCACTTCAATGGGTGAATACTTCAGAGACAACGGCAAACATGCCCTCATTATCTACGATGACCTGACGAAACACGCCTGGGCTTATCGTCAGATGTCCCTGCTTTCAAGAAGGCCTCCGGGCAGAGAAGCCTATCCGGGTGATGTCTTTTACCTCCATTCACGCCTCTTAGAACGCGCCGCAAAACTGAGCGACGAACTGGGTGGCGGTTCCCTCACGGCTCTACCGATTATTGAAATCTTTGAAGGAGATTTAACAACCTATATTCCCACGAATGTTATCTCTATCACCGATGGGCAAATATACCTCACAACAGACCTGTTTAACCAAGGTGTGAGACCTGCTATCGATGTCGGCACCTCCGTTTCCCGGGTCGATAAGGATGCACAGGTTCCAGCCATGAAAGCAACCGAGGTTGCGGGGACCCTTAAACTCGATCTCGCGAGTTTCCGAGAAGTTGCTGCCTTTGCGCAATTTGGATCGGATTTAGATGCGTTAACACAATCTTTGCTCCTACGTGGCACACGGCTTGTTGAATTATTGAAACAACCCCAATATCAACCGATGCCTGTGGAACGCGAGGTTACCTCTATCTTCTGTGGCACCAACGGTTACTTAGATGATGTAGCGGAAACGGAAGTGGCTCGGTTTGAATCCGAGTTCTTGCAATACCTTGATAGGAATCATGCAGAACTCCTCTCAGAAATCGCAGAAACCGGTCAGTTGAGTGATGAATTGCTTGAAACCCTGCATGCTGCCGTAAAAGCATTCAAGGAAAATTGGAGTGATACCCCACCGCAAGTACAAGGACAGGATGCAGACACAGAAGAAGCACCGGTAGAAGGTGAATAGTCATGGCAACCCTACGAGAGATTCGGCGGCGTATCGCCAGCATTCAAAATATTGAGCAGGTGACCGATGCAATGCGCGTTGTCGCTGCAGCGCGCCTCCGCCGTGCACAAGAAAATATCGTTGCAACGCGACCTTACGCTGAAAAACTGAACACTATCCTCGGGCATCTTATCTCACAGATAGATATGGGAGAACAGGCGTTGACACATCCACTTCTTGAAACGCGTGAGATAAAGCATGCCTGCATCATCTCTGTCTCCGCCGACCGAGGGTTGTGCGGAAGTTTCAACAGCAACGTTATTCGGACAACCACACAACGTATAGAACACTATCAAGAAAGCGGCGCGAATGTAACGCTTATCTGCATCGGGAGACGAGGGCAAGAGCATTTTACCCGCCGCGGCTACGACATTACTGATTCATACATTAATATTTTCCGCCAACTTGAATTCCAAACAGCCATTGACGTTGTCCACGAGTTTGAACATCTTTATACTGATAAAAAAATTGACAAAGTTGAGGTTATCTACAACAATTTCAAGTCTGCTATTCTCCAGACCGTGCTTGTTGAGCAACTCCTTCCGTTAGTACCTGAGATACCTGAAGGTGATACACATTTCTTAGATTATGTCTATGAGCCAGGGCAGATCGAACTCTTTGAAATGTTACTTGGGAAACACTTGAATATGCAAATGTGGAAAGTGCTTCTGGATTCCAACGCGGCGGAGCAAGCCGCAAGGATGGCAGCGATGGAAAACGCCACACAAAAGGCGAAAGAACTCATCGACGAGTTGATTCTCCAGCGCAACAGAGCACGTCAAACACAGATTACAACAGAAATTTCTGAGATTGTAAGCGGTGCAGCCGCACTAGAGAGTTAAAGGTAGCAGGCAGACTCCGTTCTGCCGTGAGGAGGTTCCAGATGCCGATCAACGTCAATAAACAGATCGAAGAGGCGATGGAACGTGGTGAATTCGCGAATTTGCCAGGCAAAGGTAAACCGCTCAAATTCGACACGAATCCTTACCTTACCCCTCAAGCGCGGATAGCAAACCGACTCCTGAAAGAGAACAGTTTTGCCCCTCGGTGGATTGAGTTAGAGAAAGAAATCAAGCAAGAAAAAACACAGATTGAAAGAGTCCTCGTAAACTTGAAAGCCCGCCGAGAGCGGTTAGTTGCTATCATCCAGCAGTATCCGTATCGGCGTGAAGTCATCAGTCGGACTTTTGAGCACGAACGTGCCCGTGGTATTGCACAGTATAGTGAAAAACTCGAAAACTTGAATCAGAAAATCCAACGCGTGAATCTTCTGATGCCAACGCGAAATCGGCAACACGCGTTAATCAATCGATCACAGATGCTCGCTCGCTTCCAAAAGGCATGTCCCGGGCTCTGATTGTGTATAGACGTGCGCAGTGTGTTTCAGAGGACTGTAACTTGGGAGTGCTCGTACGAAATAGAAGTATCAGTACCAGTAGGTATCGGTTATCAGTTAAAAAAGCAGGCTGTAATAATTCAGCACTTCCTAAAATCCTCCAAGTTTGGGAAGATTTTTACAAAATACCTCTTAACCGACAACTGATAACTGACCACCATATAAAAAAGGAAAATCTCATGAACCAAGGAAAAATATTAGAAGTTGTGGGGGCACGAGTAGACATAGATTTTTCGGAAGGCGAATTGCCGGATATTCTCAATGCTCTTAAAGTTCAACGTTACGACGGAAGTGAGTTGATACTCGAAGTGCAACAGCATTTAGGGGAACATCGGGTGCGCGCTGTGGCAATGGATACAACAGACGGCTTAGTCCGTGGCACTTTCGCAACTGATACCGGCGGGCCCATCACTGTTCCTGTCGGTGATGCTGTCCTCGGGCGCGTTTTTGACGTGACCGGTCAACCCATTGATGAAAGAGGCAATGTCGGCGAATCCGAGCGATACTCCATTCACAGACCCCCACCGCCACAAGCAGAGCTCAGTACAGTTACCGAAATGTTAGAAACCGGCATCAAAGTCATCGATCTGATTCAACCGGTCGTCCGGGGAGGGAAGGTTGGATTCTTCGGGGGTGCTGGTGTCGGTAAGACAGTGCTGGTTGCTGAACTGATCTACAACATCGCCACACAACATGGGGGTTATTCTGTTTTTTGTGGTGTGGGTGAACGCACACGTGAAGGCAATCAGTTCTGGCTTGAAATGGATGAATACGGCGTGATTGACAAAACAGCAATGGTCTTTGGACAGATGAACGAGCCTCCGGGCGCACGTCTCCGAGTCGGACTTGCTGGACTGTCTATGGCGGAATACTTCCGCGACCAACAGGGCCAAGACGTGCTCATCTTTATCGACAACGTCTTTCGCTTTACACTTGCAGGTGGTGAGGTATCAGCACTCCTCGGACGGATGCCATCCGCTGTCGGATATCAACCGACACTTGCAACCGAAATGGGAGAACTGCAGGAGCGAATTACCTCCACACAACACGGTTCTATTACCTCTTTCCAAGCTGTCTATGTCCCTGCTGATGACTACACCGATCCAGCTGTTGTTTCTGTATTCTCGCACCTTGATGCCGTAACACGATTGGAACGGAACATCGTTCAGAAGGGGAGATTTCCTGCTGTTGATCCGTTGACATCAAGTTCACGTATCTTATCCGCTGATATTATCGGTGATGAACACTATCAGACGGCGTTTAATGTCAAGCAAGTGCTACAGGAATACCAGAGTCTTCAGGATATTATCGCGATCCTCGGTGTAGATGAACTCTCGGATGAACAGAAGTTGGTTGTCAATAGAGCACGGAAAATAGAGATGTTCCTGACCCAACCGATGTTTGTTGCAGAACGTTTTACGAGTATACCGGGCAAATATGTTAAGATTGAGGACACCGTGCAAGGCTGCCAAGCGATTCTAAACGGCGATTGCGACGAATTGCCCGAGCAGTCATTGCGCTATATTGGCACTATTGACGAAGCATTTGAGCAAGCAAAAAGCGCAGATTTAGAAGAAGCAGCGGACTAATAGTTATCAGTTATCGGTTTTCAGTTTGCCTCGCAGTGAGAGTTAAAAGAGAAACCTTCTCACTGATAACTGAAAACTCTACTTTTGACAACAAAAACAGAGTAGATATGTTAGATAGAAGTTTTCATCTTGAAATTCGGACACCGGAACAGTTGATTTATGAAGGGGACGTAACAAGCGTTCATGCGCCCGGAGTCGAAGGCAACTTTCAGATTCTCGCCGGGCACATCCCGTTTCTTACTGCCTTGGAAGTTGGTGAGATCCGCATCCGTGAATCGTCGGACACACCGCAGTTAATGGCAACAAGCGGCGGTGTCTTTGAGGTCCTCCGCACAGGTGTCACTGCGCTCGTTGAGACTGCGGAGTGGGCATCAGAAATTGATGTGGAGCGTGCAGAGAGCGCACTTGAGCGTGCCCAAGCACAACTCGCGGCGAACGCACCCGACCTGAACCGCCCACGCGCAGAAGCAGCACTCACACGCGCACAGAACCGCATCAAAGCCGCGAGCAATTTGTAAGCATCACTCCGATGCGTCCGTTTTTACGCAAAAAACTTGAGACCGGTTAGAATTTTCGGTATAATTATTACCCATAAGAAGACTTAATTGATGGCTCTTCCCAATTTGAACGATGCAGGTGAATTGCCTATAGGAATACATCAAGCCACGATCAATGAGGTAATTGCTCAATTTGGTAGCGGAACCTTACAGCGAGAAGTTGTGACTGCGCGTTTGGAAAGAATCTATCAAATTGCCAAAGATACAGGAAATCTTCAGCAATTGATTATTTTTGGGAGTTATATTACAGCGAAGCCTGAACCTAATGATGTGGATGTTGTAATCATCTTCAATGATGATTTTGACCTAACAGTTTGGAGCGAGGAAGTGAAAAGGCTTTTGAACCATCAACAAGCAGAAAATGAATTCGGAGCCAGTATTTTTTGGATCCGCCCGTCCTTACTATTGTTTGAGACACTTGACGAGTTTATCGAAAGTTGGCAAGTCAAACGGGATGGAACGCGACGCGGTATCATAGAGGTAAGAAGATGATTCACAACGACAAAGAACTCAAAGCAAATCAGAAACGCATAGCGTATTTTCAAAACTTGCTCTTACAACTGCGAGTTAAGGCAACACCTGAAGAATTTTCGCTCATCTCAACTGGATATCGGACAGAGATTCTGAAAATGCAAGATGAAGTACTTGAATATCTGACTCGACATTCATGTGAACCGATATCTGTGAAAGCAGTTTCTGCGGAGGCATTAGATACTTCAAATAACAGGAAACAATAATTTTCAAGCATTCCTATTGGTTGAAACAGCAAAATGGGCGAGCGCAATTCGCTGCAAACGCACTCGACCTGAATCGCCCACGCGCAGAAGCAGCACTTGCACGCGCACAAAATCGCATCAAAGTCGCGAGCAATTTGTAATTACCCTCTTCCAATTCTCCGGTAGGTGCGCTTCTCCAAGCGCACCTCTCCATCCTTACACCGTCAGTTTAATCTCATCCTGCTTTACAATTTCCTTGATATGTCCATACGCCGCAGATTCCACCAATTCCAACGTCTCTGGAGATAACCGATCCAGAATAGGTTGTGGGAAACTATGCGCACCAGCGTATTGTGGCGCATATCGTAGGACGAGAAACCGCCGATCCCGATCCTTTGGTTTCCAACGCAGCACACCATGCGTCAGCAATTCCGAAATAATCACAATATCGCCCGCCTTCGGTGTAATATTGACAAAAACTGGATCGTCAAGTGGATCAATGCCATCCTCTTCGTTAAGTGTCAGCAGCTGCTCCGGCCGCTTAAACTCACTCTTATGTGAGTTAGGAATCACGATGAGTCCTCCGTCACCCGGATAGACATCCGTAAAATAGGGGAAACAGACAAAGTTATCGCAATAGATACGTCCATTGTCAATCTCGTAGCGTGTGCTATACCACCCGTAATCATCACGAGCGCAGTGTAGTCCACCAGGGTTCACGTTTGCGCGTTCACCCGCCTGCCACAAATCGTGTTTATCATGCTTCAACGAACCTCTGGCAAATCGTGGCTGATTGTCTGTCAACTCCTTGATAATCGGCCATAGTGCTGTGTGCATCGTTAAGCGTTCAAGCGATTTATCGAAAGCGAACCCGTGCTGATGGAGTCCTTCTTGCTTAAATCCAGGTGGCAGTTCGTCAGGGGGTGTCGTTATATATCTATCGACAGCTTCAGCGGCTTCCGCCAATGCATCGCCAGTGATGACATTTTCTAAATGGAGATATCCGGTTACATCAAAAAGATAACGTTGTTTCGGGGTCATGTTTTTAATTTTCCTTGCGGTTCGGTTAGGTAGGACCGCGCTGACTGCTGACCGCTATTCATAATGCCATATCAAAATCTGTGCCGGTTACATTGCCTTTTACATAGGCATCACGGAAGAGGGTCTGGCGTTTCGGAGGCATCTCCTCAAGTAACGCTTGTGGCGGTTTAGACCGGGTCCACCGCTTATCTACTGAGTTATACGCGTTAAAAACAGCGACCCGATCAACATCAGGATTTTGCCACGCTTGTCCACTATGCGTAATTGCTTCCGTAAAAATAATAACAGATCCGGCAGGACAAGAATAAGTGTCCCAAAATTCCCAGTCTTGTATGTGGGCATCCTCCGGTGCAGTATAAGCTGCCTTGTGGCTACCTGTAATGAACATGGTGCCGCCATCGCCTTTTTCTACAGGGTTAAGTTCCCATACAACGCGCGTCAAACCGCTATACGCTTGTCCGGGTAAACATTGGTATTGGTGGCAATCACCCGGCATCCGAAACATACCGTTACCGTTATGCGGACTGAACGTGAAGGGCGGATCGTCCGTTGTAGAACGCAACGCCATAAAACTCATCTCCATGCGGAAGCCGTAGCAGGTATCCGAGGCGAGATAGGGGGATGCGAGAAACTCATTTCCGAATGCTACCACAACCGGATGGTCTGTTAACTTCTCCAAGGGCCCGCCGTAAGTCGAGCGATGGTGTTGCGGAATCGTTTCAGGGTCGCTTTTTAAACGGTAACAGAAATCACGCATCTCCTCGACCTCCGATTCTGTCAGCACACCCGGCACCAAGAGCCATCCGTTTTTGTCGAAGAGATATTTCTGTTCTTGTGTCAAAGGGACAACGGGTTTACCGTCGGCATTTGTCTGTGTAATATCGGCAGGTGCCGTTGCCAACGGATTCCCGAAATCTTTGTTGAATTTAATACCGATCTGTTCTGCCATAAGTCCGTTCCTCTCTTAATGAATACGCGCGCCTGTGAAATAGTCAGGGTTTGCTCCCATTTTTTCTAAAAGCGGTGCAGTCACCGTGTCAAGCCTCTCAATCACATCATCAGACGGCGTGTATTCAATAACGTTCAGGTTTTCCTGCAGTTCATTTATATTTCGGGTGCCAACGAGCATACACGTAACTCCGGGTCTCGCCATCGCCCAAGCAATAGCAAGCCGAGCCATTGGGACCTGCTCAGCGTCCGCAATTTTTCGGATGCTTTCCAAGGTCTCAAACATCTCTTCCTCGGCACCCTCTTCGCCGTGTGAAGCCTGTGCTCGGTCATCTCGAAAATGGCGAAATCGGGAATGCACTGGGGGTATTTCCTCTGCCCTCTTATACTGTCCAGTCAAGATTCCCTGCAACAATGGCATATACCCCAAGATGCCGACGTTATGCTTGCGACACAGCGGAAGCAACTCAGGCTCTATTGCTCGCGACAAGAGGTTATAACAGAGTTGATTCACAGCAATAGACGCGCCTGTATCAAGTGCTGCTGTAAGTTGTTCCACCCCGAAGTTGCTTACACCGATAGCACGGATAAGTCCATCTTCCTGTAAGCGCGTCAGTTCAGCCATGCTTTCTTTGATAGCAATCTCGTCGTCGGGCCAGTGAATCATATAGATGTCAACGCAATCCGTTTGCAATCGTTGGAGACTCGCCTCGCAATGTTCACGGATTGTAGCCGGATCCGGTCGGCTTACCTTCGTGCCGATGACTGCTTCGTGTCGTCTGCCGTTCAGTGCGACAGCAAGTGCTTCCTCACTCCGTCCGTCGTTATATCCTTCCGCTGTATCGAAAAAATTGATGCCAGCATCCAATGCAGCGTTCGCAACAGCGGTAACATCCGATTGCGCTTGTGGTCCCCAATAATCACCACCGCCATAGGACCAGCATCCAATGCCCATCGATGAGATTTCAATTCCAGATTTTCCGCACGTCCGCATCTCCATTTTTCAGCCTCCATGATGTGTGGCGGTCAGCTGTCAGTCATCAGTGAGGCAAGTCTTGTGCCTGTCCAATTGGGTATCCGCAACGGATATCGGTACACAAGAAACCTCTTTGCTGATGGTTTCCGACAACTGATGGCTAATATTACGACCTATCCCAATTCTGCGAAAAGTTCTGTAACCAACGCCGCATTTTCACCGATCTGGTCGCCGAATTGTTGATACATACCGAGCAACAACGGATCAATCGGCTTGGTATTGTCTATAGCGAACTTCACTTCTGTCCGAATCTGTTCCGGGCTTCCAATTGTTCTACCCGCCGCGAGTACCTTGAAAAGGAGGCACGGTTTCTCTGTCCGTCGTATTGCCTCGCACATCTCATCTCGGTCTTCTCGCGCGTAGACTTCACCCAAAGCGGCGTAACCGAATTTCTCCCTGAACTTATCGGCACCACCGTGAAGATTATAGAGTCCTGTCATGTAATAGTCTATATCCCACGCCTCGTCTTCAGCGATGTGTAGAAGTTTCGGATCATGTACAGATAAACCAACTAAAACTCCTGTATCGCGAATCCGTTTGAGAATATCCTGCAGATAATCGAGCCTGTTTTCACGCAAACACCTTTGCCCAACACCACCGCCGTGTGGTGCCATACCGATCGGATTATGTTTCGCAGCCTCAAAAACATGGTCAGGATCCTCGTACCAGCGGGAACCTTGGCTAAGGCAAAACCAGTTTATCGTGCCACCCGCATCTCGGTAAAGTTGTAGATCAGACATCGAGCGTTCCGTCATACTATTCTGCCAACCATTGATCCCGACTTCCTCTGCCCGTTTGAGTGTCGCCACAACACGCTCCGGTGTATGATATTCCTGCTGGTGCTGTGAAAGAAGTTTATTGAAGTGAGAATAGCCGTAGATTGGGTTATCCCCAATCACCAGTTTACTGATTTGATGACCACAAAACGAGACTTTCGGTAAGGTTGTCATTGTTTATCCTCCGATGAAGTGAAGTGCGTGTCTCCAAAGCGTGCTTAACCGAACAGAAACCCTTCCAAAACGGATGCATCAATTTCACGTACGAGATGTTTCGTCAAATCCAACGCTGCGGTGTAGTCATCAATGTTAATAATTGAGACATGGCTATGGATATAACGCGACGGCACACCGAGCACAACGGACGGCACCCCTCTACCGAATTGATGAATCGCGCCGCCATCCGTCCCGCCAGATTGACGTACTCCAAGTTGATACGGTATCTCATGTCGTTTCGCCGTTTCAACCACATAATCTGCCAATTTTGGATTGACAATCATTGAAGAATCAATGATCCGAATTTGTACACCGCCGCCAAGTTTCCCTTGTGAATTTCCGACGCTTAACCCCGGGGTATCGTCAGCAGGGGGTCCTTCAAGCACAATAGCGAGATCGGGTTCCACACTGGCGACCATTGTCTTTGCCCCTCGCAATCCTACCTCCTCTTGAACGCTCCCCGCTCCGATGACAGTGTTCGGATGTTCATCAAGTTCTAAAAGCGATTCAATTACAATCGCAACACCGACACGATTATCGAAGGCTTTCGCGGCAAGCAATTTCTCATTTTTCATCCGCGTAAAGGGACCGTAAGGGGCGATTGGACACCCGGGTAACACACCATATTCTTCTGCTGCTTGTTCTTCGCTTTCCGCACCGATGTCAATGAAAAGGTCTTTCATATCTAAGACTTTGTCACGTGACCCTGAGAGCAGGTGAGGTGGTGTAGAGCCGACCACTCCCGGTACTTTTCCTAACTTCGTCGTGATCGTGACCCGTTGCGCTAACAGTGTGTGTGCCCACCATCCACCGAGCGGCAGAAACTTGACGAACCCGTTATCCGTGACATTTTGTACAACAAAACCGATTTCGTCTAAATGCGAATCAAGCAATATACGGGGATGTTCAGTACTGCCAGCGTGCGTACAGAAGATACCCCCTAATTTGTCAGTCTCAATCGGACCAACACCGGAGACAGCCTCGCGGAAAACGTCTCGCACCTCGCCCTCGTAACCCGGGATTCCGTCCGCTTGTGTTAATGATTTAAGTAACTCAATTGAAGTTTCGTTCATTATTGTATTCCTTTAGCAATCGTGCTATAATTTGAGTGTATTATAGCACGCTTGATGTTTTGTGCCAACTTTTAAGTAGCATTCACGTCCAATGCAAGTTTATTCTTTCCTTATTCACGTTTAGTGATGTAAACGTTCACAATACCGTTATCACCAGCGTAAAGTGACCAATTTGGAGGTAATAGGCTGTGGAAATCAGACTTTTAGATGTCGTTGTGCTCACGCAGAATGTCCCCAAATATAATCTGAAGCGAGGAGAATCCGGCACAGTCGTCGAAATCCTTACAAACGGCGAAGCATTTGAGGTTGAATTCATTGACAGTAGTGGATACACGTATGCCTTGGTTACTCTGTGCCCGAATCAACTTCGTGTGCTTTATACTTATGGTATTGATGAATGAACTGAGCGATGTAAAAACGATTCAAAATTTAACTTCTTTTTAATTTGACACCAACTCGTTTAAGATGCTATATTAATCTTAATCGTTCATAAGGCAAGGTCCATAAACTACCGTCAATAATGTCTATGCTGAACACTTAGCTAAGTATCTACGGTTCAAAATCTATCTGGAATTGATGGCAAACGAGGAAAACTCATGGCAAGACCAAGCACGCGGAATCCCAATTACGATCAAGTGGAAAAATATAGGAACGATAGGGAAACCACTCTGTTAGCAACCATTCAAGAAAACTCGCAATTGCCGAAAAAAGAACAACAGCGGTATCAACAGTTGTGGCGTAAGTGCGAAGATGAAACTCTAAGCGAAGATGAACTGACAGAATATCAGGCATTGCTTAGCCAATTAGAAGTCCAGAACCTGAAGCGCATCGAAGCACTCATCGCCTTAGCCGAGAGTAGAGGAAAAACTTTAGGTGAGATTACTACTGAACTGGGATTAAAAGAGGGAATTAATGCCTTCTGAGTCCATTCCTACTGCTTTACGCCGTCGTGTCCGAGAGCGGGCAAACGGGCTTTGCGAGTATTGCCGATCCTCTGATAACATCAGCAACGCTTCCTTTCACTGTGATCACATCCTCCCACGAAATGCTGGTGGAAAAACCGAATTAGCCAATTTGGCATGGGCATGTCCATGGTGCAACACGCATAAACACACTAAAACACACGCCCGCGATCCACAGACAGGCCGACAGGTACCGCTCTTTAACCCACGACTCAAAAAATGGGAACGGCATTTTCTGTGGAGCGAGAGCCTTCTTTATATTTTTGGACGCACGCAGATAGGTAGAGCTACGGTTGATGCTTTGAATATGAACCGTCCTGAACATGTTAATCGGAGGAGACTGTTGCAATTTACAAGAGAACACCCACCTACATAAGACATCAGAAAAAAAATAATACTATCACTCGAAAAAACAAGGAAAAGATTATGAAAAACTACACATTCATCCTTATACTCCTACTTGCCACCCCCGCCTGTGCAACCGCCGCAGACTATACTGACGACGCAATCCGAACCTTACTACCGTTCGACGCTATCCCTGCCATTACCGAACCACAATTTGTGTCAGCAAGTGAAGCAAAATTAGACGCGGATGCCCCCGTCATCGGCGTAACCTTCAACGATGAAAGCCACGCCTATTCGCTCTATCTGCTAAATGGACACGAGATCGTCAACGACATTGTCGGTGGACAGAAAATTGCAACGACGTGGTGACCACTCTGCAAAACGGCTATCGTGTATAGTCGAGAACTTGACGGTAAGACTTATACTTTCGGGGTGAGTGGCAAGTTGTGGCGAGACGCATTGTTGATGTATGACCATCAGACGCGTTCCCTCTGGTCGCATATTACTGGAGAGGCGATACAGGGACCGCTCAAAGGCAAGCGGCTGAAGTCCCTCGCCTCCATGCCACAGATTGCGTGGAAAACATGGCAATTCAACTATCCAGAGACGCGGGTATTATCTGTGCCCACCAGAATTGGCATGCAAGAGAGTAGAAGCCGGGATGTCTATGCGGACTACCACACCAGTCAGCGTGCCGGTGTAAGTGGGATGAAATACACTGACAACAGACTGCCGAATAAATCCCTCGTGATCGGCGTTCAGGTGCCAGGGAAGGACGGCACCACACAGTTCCGTGCCTATCCGTTGACCCATTTCGCCGAAACCGCTGTCATCAACGATACCCTTGGCGAGGTGCCGCTGTTGATTTTCCATGACAAAGCGTCGTTCGCAACGGCAGTTTTTGTCCGGAAAGTTGGGGAGGACGTACGAACCTTCAATCTTCAAGACCAGCACTTCGTAGAGGACAATACGGGAACACGCTGGAATCTCATTACAGGAGAGACGGCATCCGGTAAAGAGAAAGGCACGCGTTTGGAACGGCTGCCTGCTGTCAATATCTATTGGTTCGCGTGGGCGCGCTACTACCCTGAAACGACAATTTACAGTCAATAATCAATCGTCCAATTCGACGATTTCGCCTGTCATATTGCGATGCATTGTCGGGCGGATGACTAACTCCGGGATGTTGCTCCGCTGCGGCAGTGTAGCGATAAGCAGTATCGCCGCTGAGGTCTCATTGACATCTACCATCATCGCGCGAGCGTCAGCACCCGGTGGAATTGGACGTTTGTCCAGAATTGGCGTTGCCACTTCACCGGGAACGACGACACTTGCCCGGATACCTGTGTTTCTTAAATCGGCGTTGAGAAACTCGGTGAAGTTGATAACCGCCGCCTTCGCCGCGCCGTAAGCGAAACCGCTAAATGGACCCGGCGTGACCGCCGCAAGCGACGAGATATTGATGATCGTTCCCGATTTCGCTTCCAGCATTGCTGGCACAACTGCTTTCGTACAGAAGAACGTGCCTATCAGATTAGAATCAATAACCAATCGCATCTCTTCAGGGGTCGTGTTGAGGAGCCGCCGATGATGCGAACTGTGTCCAGCGTTGTTCACAAGCACATCAATCCGTCCGAACTTATCGAGCACATCGGCAGCCATCCGCTCGACCGTATCGTAGTCAGCCACATCAAGCGCGTAACTTGCGGCTTTTCCGCCTGCTGCTTCAACTTCGGCTTTAACATCTGTCAATTTCGATTCTGTTCTACCGATAATTACAACCGTCGCTCCCTCTTGTGCCATTTCGAGGGCAGCACCGCGACCAATACCGCTGCCCCCCCCTGTGATGATACAAACTTGTCCTTCTAAACGCATTTTTACCTCCGACTGATAAAGACTTCAATCGTTTTGTTCTGTGTCGCGTAGTTCTTGAATCCCCTTCAGAATGGTATCAAGATCAAGGTTATCCACCCATGCATGCCGATCAATGGAGTAATCACCTTTGCCACCCTTGTATTGGAAAATTTTATCCAAAAGTGCGCGCAATTCGGTATCTTTACATTGATCTACCTCTATATTCAGTTCTTGGATTTCGCGTACACGCATTGGGAGCACCTCCCGTAACCATATATATGGGTTTTCAAGACGAACGCGAAGCTGAAAATGATAATTTTTCGCCCTTTTAAGCATCCACCTATCGGTTGTCAACAAAATATCGGCATCGGCATTTTCCGCACAAGCAATATGCAAGGCATCTAACGGCTTAAACCCGAACGACTCAAGCTGTGTACTTCTCAATTCCTCCATCGCCCCAACTGAAACATACTGATGTGCATTACGGAGCAGTTTCTTTATATCCTCGCGTTGCGTCAAATTAGGGTTTCTGTTGACCTCAAAAACTATTACCTCACTCGTAATCCAACGCCACTGTTGGATCTGAAGATAGTCAATAATTGTCTCAATAGCCGTGACTTCACGAAAAATCTGAGACTGCCTTTCATCATCATACAGACGACTGTAACAACAGGTATCAAGATAGATTTTCAGGCTTTGTAAGTAGGTCCGCAATTGCTCTTCCTATGCTGTGGAAGTTCACACCTTAAATTATGAAACCGCAGTATAAAAATATATCATATCAGGCTAACAAAAGGAAGGAAACCGTTCAAAGTTGGCCAAAAGCAGTTTATAACCTATTTTGGTAAAACGGGTTTCACTGCCGCCTTTACCTCTTTTGATAACGATTCCAGTTCATATTGTGCATCCGAGATTTTATCGCGATGTTCGTCAAAAGGGTATCCGCCCTTTCCAGTCTCATTGAAATAGACACTCAATTGGTAGCGCTGAAAGATGTTCATGCGCGGGTAATCCTCCGTCCATGGACTTGCATCGTGGAGCAGATTCGTCGAGAAGATCGCCACATCACCTGCCGCCATGGGCAGTGTAATTGAGGTGGGTGGATCATGCTTCACAGGTAGATTCGGCGGTGTCTGAAACAGAGATTTATGACTGCCAGGGACGAGACAAAAACCGGTTCCGGGGGGTACATCTACGAGTGCAACCCACGTCGCGATGTGGCTACAATAGATATGTCCAGCGGCAGCCTGATAATCGTTGTGTGGATTGCGAAATCCCAGAGGGAATTTAAAGCCGCTATCATCACGATGAAAATGTTGCGGAGCATCGTGTTTCGTCATCATCGTGAAATTGCAGTGAAACAGACGTGGGGCGTTCATTGTCAAACCCGCTACAACCCGCATAATATCAGGGTTCATCGCGAGATCTTCAAAGAGACAATGCCCATATTGGATATGCCCAATGTGTGTTTTACAAGGCTCCTGCCGTCCACGGTCAAGCGGCGGGGGGATGTCGGCTTCATCAATCGTTAACCAATGCCGAAGCACCTTTAACATCTCCTCAATCTCGTCCTTCGGGACAACGTTCCGCAGAACGAGAAACCCGTGTAAGTCAAAGTACCACTTCTCCTTTTCCGTCAATGTGGAATGGATGGTATACATTAATTTTCTCTCTCCGCAGTTCCTGAATGTGTTGCCTGAATGTGTTGAAAGTACAGATTAGCAGAATTCCGCGAAATTTTCAACATGTTGCTGCTGAAAATGATTTCAAAACTCTTGACAAAAATCTGGAAACACCTATAATAGACATCATAATCTGGTTGAACTTCAAGGAGGTTATCCCAATGTCCTTAAAACAACGCATCCACAATAAAGAAGCGATTAAGATCGCCGGTGTTCCCTTCGGCTGCACCCGTGACGAGATGGAAGCCGCTCTTAGCCAAGACGACTACGATTTAATCGGGACTGACCACCAGCATGGACCGGCGAACGAAGATACACTCGTCGAATATTGCAAGATGGCAAACGAATTCGGTATCGGTGTGCAACTTCGCATCAAACACACCCGTCACGCTTATCTCGTAGGTAACCTATTGGATCTCGGTCCGCTCGCAATTGTCGTGCCACAAGTCGAGAAAATCGAAACGGTGGACGAGGCAATCGATGCGTTCTATTATCCGCAGAAAGGAAAACGGAGTTGGGGTCCCAGTAGTGGATACGGGATCGACCGCGGCATGGACCGCCTTGAATACGCTGAGTGGTGGAATAACACCGGTATCCTTATCTTACAGATTGAGTCCGTTGATGCTGTCATCAACGTCCGAAAATTGGCGAAACCGGGCGTGGATATGGTAACTTTCGGCGAGAACGATTTGAATTTTAGCATAGAGTCATATCCGAGTTCTCCGTTTAAGAACCTTCAAGAGTGTATCGCCCACGTAGAAACTCAGTTGGCAGATACACACGTCAAAGTAGGTGCCGGAGCCTCGCCATCAGGAAATCTATAAAACTGGAACTTAAGGAGCATCATAATGGCAAAACGGATTAAAATCGGGATTATCGGATGCGGCATGATATCCGGTTCACATGTCAACGGGTATCTCGCACATCCGCAGCACGCCGAAATCGTCGCTGTCTGCGATACAGTGGATGCGAATGTAAAGCGTCGCCATGCAGAAGTCCTGTCAGGTGCAGCATCCCGCGCACAAGCCGCAACTGAGGAAGCAGAAAAGGCAGGGACAGTAGAAGCACGCGAGGAATTGAAAGCAAACGCGGCACTCTGGGCAGAATATGCCGACAACGGTGTTAAAATCTTTAGCGACTACAATGAGATGATCAAAGAATGCGAATTAGATGCCGTCAGTCTTGCAACACCGCCGTTTGTCCATGAGGGTCCTACCGTTGCAGCTGCGCAAGCTGGAAAACACGTCTTCTGTGAAAAGCCGATGGCACGTACAGCAACAGAAGCAAGGAACATGCGTGACGCATGCGACGCGGCTGGCGTTAAACTCGCATATCAGAGCGGTGGCACATGCCTTGACCCAACGAGTTATGCCATACGGGACTACATTACCTCTGGAAAACTCGGCGATGTTTATTACGGCAGACTCACGAGTTACCGCGTTCGCGGCAGACCGAATGTCGATATGTTCGGTTTCGGCAGATGGTTCCTTAATTCCGCCTATAGCGGCGGTGGTACAGTATACGACACGGGTGTCTACGATATAAACCGTTCTATCTATCTACTCGGTTCTCCACAACCGGCAACAATCAGTGGAATTGCCTATCGTGGGATGCTCCCTGAATACACGGGTGAAGAAATCAACGACGTTGAGGAACATGTGTCTATCTTCGTCCGGTTCACCAACGGCATGTCCTTTACATACGAACACGGTTGGGCAGGCAATTTGGCAGAACATCCGCAAGGCATTTTCATCTTCGGCTCTCTGGGTTCGTTCAGCGGCAATAAACTCTTCCTTGAGAAAGGGAAATGGGATACCGACGATCAGGGTAACCGCAGACGTTATCAAAGCGACCTCGTTGAAACGGCGTTGGAGCTGCCAGATAACTCCTTCCCCGATAAGTTCCGGGATTTCCTTGATGCTTGTAACAGCGACGCGCAACCCGCCAGCAACGGGGATGTCGGTTTGAAGGTTACAGAGATCATGAGCGGCTCGCTCTTGTCAGCGAAACTTGGACGCGAAATCAGCGTAGAAGAACTTTATGAGATAGAAGCACTCCGCACTGAGCCAACACCGGGTTGGCCGATTCCATAAAGGCAGTCGCAACGAATTTAAGGTTGACAAACAGCCCATCAATCGGTTATCCTTTAATGTGTTGTTGGGCGTGCGGAAATAGTATTAGGTAGAAGGTATTATCTTGAAGGAACATGATATGGAGGATTAGATTTGAACAGTTTTGAGTTTCATGAACCTACCACCCTCGCGGAAGCCTCCCGCCTGTTTGCTGAAGAGCATTCACAGCTCCTTGCAGGCGGAACGGACCTCGTTATCGGGATGAAGGCACTTACCGAAACACCACAGTCTGTGATTAGTTTACAGAAGATCCCGGGATTGGCGGGTATCACCACTGAAGCCGATAATAGTATCAGCATTGGTGCGATGACGAAGGTGCGGGAAATTGAGATATCCGCAGATATTCAGCAACACCACACCGCGCTGGCGGAAGGTGCCGCAGAAATCGGCTCTATACAAATTCGGAATCTTGCAACTATCGGTGGAAACATCGCGCACGCTTCTCCTGCAGCGGATACAGTTGCGGGTTTGCTGGTTGCGGATGCACAGGTTGACATCGCAAGTACCGATGGCGAACGCACTGTACCAATTGACGAACTTTTCACGGGACCGGGTCAGACCGTCTTAGCACCCGGTGAGATTATCACAAGTTTTCGTCTGCCAAGCCCCGCATCCGGTTCTCACTATATTAAGCACAAAATCCGTGAAGTTATGGATTTGGCGTTTATCGGTGTCGCGGCCGCTATTAATCTGGACGGCGGAACAATCACAGATGCCCGAATTGGGCTTGCCGCTGTCGCCCCTACACCGATTCGCGCAACAGAAGCAGAGAATCTCCTAAATGGAAACGCACCTACCGCAGAACTTGTGAAACAAGCAGGCGAAGCGGCGGCAGCCGCATCCAGCCCTATATCTGATTTACGGTGCTCTGCTGAACATCGCAAGGAGATGGTCGATGTCCTTACAAGACGAACCATCCAGCAAGCCTTAGAAAGAGCAAGAGGATAAAGAAGCATTCATATCTGACGCGAGGACCGACGCTCATGCCTCGCATTGCATAAATCAAGGAAAGGAAATATGGCAAAACATCCTGTCAGTCTAAAGGTTAATGGAGACGAACACGATTTACTTATTGAACCGCGCAAAACCTTACTCGCTGTGCTTCGCGATACGATCGGTTTGACAGGTACCAAAGAGGGATGTAGCACAGGCGATTGCGGTGCTTGCACTGTTATCGTTGATGGTAAAGCCGTCACATCCTGTATGGTACTTGGTGTCACCGCTTCTGGCAAAGAAATTACGACCATTGAAGGTCTCGCCAGTGATGGTGAACTCCATCCGGTCCAACAAGCATTTATTGACACGGGCGGTTATCAGTGCGGTTTCTGTACGCCGGGTTTTATCATGGCATCAAAGGCACTCTTAGATGAGAACCCCAATCGGAGCGAAGAGGAATTCAGACATGCGCTCGGTGGGAATATATGCCGTTGTACCGGATATACAAAAATTCTTGAAGCAATTTTGCAAGCGGCAGAAGAGATCCGCTAAACTGTAAAATAACTATCAGCCATCAGTCATCGGTATTGAACCGCAAGCCCACACGTGGCTTGCGTCAAGAGGGCATAACTGAACCAGAAACCCTCTTCACTGATAGCCGAAGGTCTCCGAGTGCTGATAGCCAACGTTAGGAGAAAAAAATGGCAAAGACGCATCGTGGAACAGGCATAAGACACCTCTATGTCGATCCAAATGGAACCGTCCACCAAGGCGAATATAATAACGGTCGTGGAACCTGTCCAGTTTGTGAACGCACCGGTGTGAAAGTGCTCTATGAACGAGAAGTTGGTGAGGAGACTGTGAAAGTCTGTAAAAGATGTAACACTGCTATCGGACGCGGTAAACTCCACCACCTCGTTGCAAGTGCATAATAGTTATCGGCGGTCAGCAGTCAGCAGTTAGCATTCAGCAAGAGAATTGCCTCGCGGTGAGAGTTCACCAGAAACTTCTTTGCTGATGACTAATAGCCGACAGCCGACAGCCATGAAAAAAGGAGATCGAGATGTCAGATTATACTGTTGTTGGGCAAAAGGTCGCACGGGTTGATGCCGTCGAGAAAGTGACGGGTGCTGCCCAATACGGTGCAGATGTCCATCCGCCCGGTATGCTCTACGGGAAAATCGTCCGTAGTAAACAGGCGCACGCCAATATACTCAGCATCGACACCAGCGAAGCCGAAAAACTTCCCGGTGTCAGGGCGATCATTACGCAAGATGATGTGCCAAGCGGCAGAAGAGTTTTCGCAACGGATAAAGTGCTGTACTTAGGTGAACCGCTCGCTGCCGTTGCAGCAACCGATCCAGATATTGCTGAAGAAGCCGCCGAACTCATTAAGATTGAATACGAAGTTTTACCGGTCGTGCAGGACGTTATGGAAGCGATCCAACCTTCCGCCCCGAGACTTCACGGCGACGACACAAAGGACGGACCGAATCGGCGAGAAATCAGCACACAAATCCGGAAACTCTCGCGCGATAAGGAGAACGACCACAGCGACGAAATCAGCAAACTTGAAGCAGAATTAGAGAATTATCCTGATGAAGTCTACTATAATATCTCCGCCGAAAGCCATTCCGATGCTGGTGATGTTGAAAAAGGATTTGCTGAATCTGATGTCGTTGTTGAAGATACGTATGTGATTCCACGGGTACATCAAACCTACATGGAACCGCACGTCTCTGTTGCCAGTGCAGATTCAGCCGGCAAAATCACTGTTTGGGCATCCACCCAAGGTCCATTTGCTATCCGTTCCGGTATCGCTGGAACGCTCGGTATCCCGTTGACGCAAATTAACGTCATCGGCACAACAATGGGCGGCGGTTTTGGTGGACGTTTTGGTGTTATCATCACGCACGTTCCCGCCGTGCTGCTCTCACAGAAAACAGGTCGTCCGGTTCGCGTGCAGATGACGCGTGAAGAGGAATTCACCGATGGCAGACCGGCACCCGGATGTGTTATCAAACTCAAGACAGGTGCAACGAAGGACGGTCACATCGTCGCACGGGAAGCAGTCGCCTTTTGGGACTCAGGTTCCGTTTCCGGCGCATCCATCGGCAGCACGATTCGAGTTCGTGGTGTCTATAAGATTCCGAATCTCAAGATAAGTGCTTACGGTGTCCACACCAACAAATCCGGTACAGCCGCCTACAGGGCACCGGGTGCACCACAAGCCATTTTCGCAGGTGAATCCCAACTCGATGAAATTGCGGAACGTATCGGTATGGATCCCGTTAAATTCCGTCTGATGAATATGCGCGAAGAAGGTGATGCCGTCCCCGCAGGCGCAGCTGAACCGAAAGTCGGTTACAAAGAGACCTTAGAAGCGGTTGCTGATGCCGCCGGATGGTGGGATCGGGAAGCCGGTGAAAATCAAGGCTGGGGCGTTGCCGTTGGTGATTGGACGAATGGCTGTGGTCCCGGTGGTGTCTACGTTTCTGTCCATGAAGACGGTAGTGTTCGTATCTTCCACGGCTCCATGGACATCACTGGAACAGATACCGCGATTTCCCAGATTATCGCTGAAATCCTGACGGTGCCATACGAAAGTGTCACAATCCGACGCGGCGACACAGATTCCGCGCCGTATTCTACCGGTTCAGGTGGAAGCGTCGTCACCTTTACAATGGGCAACACTGCTAAGTTAGCGGCTGAAGACGCGCATCGGCGGATTCTTGAACTCGCCTCAGAACGGCTCAACATGAATGTAGATAACCTCGAACTCAGAGACGGAGAGGTTCACGTTATCTCAGCTGACCCGCCAAAGTCAATTTCGTTGGGCGAACTCGCGGCGTACAGTCTGTCCACCACGGGTGGTCCCATCGTCGGAAAAGGCTCCTTCGCGCGGCAACCCAGTACACCTGCACTCGCGGCACAGATTGCCAAAGTTGAGGTAGACCCAGATACTGGCAGAACCAGAGTCCTTAAGCTCGTCGCTTCGCAAGATGTCGGCTTCGCTATCAACCCAATGGCGGTTGAAGGGCAGATTGAAGGTGGAACGGTACAAGGCTACGCATGGGCGATGATGGAAGAGATGCAGTACGGTGAAGAAGGGAACATCAATCCCGGCTTCGTCGATTACCGCGTTCCAACTTCCGCAGACCTCCCAACGGTAGAATCCGTTATTGTCGAGGTGCCTGCACCGAATGGTCCCTACGGTGCTAAAGGTGTCGGTGAACCGCCTATCACGCCAACGTTGGCAACGATGGCAAATGCCGTTAAAGATGCCGTTGGTGTGCGGATTAACGAGTTACCGATTAAACCTGAGAAGGTTGTTGATGCCCTAAAAAACAACGGGCATGCCGTGTAGTTCGTCACATAAGGATATTTGCGAGACATTCATTCGTGCCTCACACATCCGAATATAGGTAGGTGCACAGTAGAAGAAGTACACCTACCTATCAACAAGCCTGTGAAAAAGAGGAGAAGGCGTAGAAAACTTGACTAAAGTTAAAGTTTTCTACGCCCAAAATATTAATGACACAGCTTCTTGAAAAAGCCCTCAGCGAAGTTTATAAACTGGCACCTGAAGAACAAGATGCCATTGCTGCTGTAATTCTTGAAGAGCTGGAAGATGAACAGAGATGGAATAAGGCTTTTGCCGAATCACAAGAGAAACTCGCCCAACTCGCACACAAAGTCCGTGCTGATATTAAAGCAGGGCATAGTAAAAAGATGGACATTGATGAGTTGTGAATTCACATTTAACAAGAGATTTTCTTGCTCGTTTTCGGCAGTTACCGGAAAATGTCAAGGAAAAAACACGCAAAAACCATCGCCTCTGGCAACAAAACCCTAATCATCCAAGTTTGCGATTCAAGCGAGTGCATACCATAGAACCGATTTACTCAGTCCGAATCGGAATTGAGTGGCGTGCTTTAGGTTTACGGGAAGGTAATGCAATCCACTGGTTTTGGATCGGTCCTCATGACGAATATGACAGATTACTTCGTCAATTTTGACTCTAAATAAGCCATTACTTTTGGAAACCAAAAACTTATGTTTAGCGAAATTAGAAATGAACATGGTGAACGCCTCGATTACACCTTTCACGAAGGCAAAGGCGATAGAATTGTGGTGATTGGACACGGGGTCACCGGTAATAAAGACAGACCTGCTCTTGTCGCTTTGGCACAAGGACTCGCCGCGGCTGGCATCTCTGCCTTGCGCTTCTCCTTCTCCGGCAACGGTGAATCGGAAGGGGCGTTTACAGATTCCACTATCACCAAAGAGGTTGCGGACCTCGGTAAAATTATTGACGCACTCAGCGATTATAAAGTCTGCTATGTCGGACACAGCATGGGGGGTGCAGTCGGCGTGCTGCGTGCCGCCACGGATGAACGCATTGAAGCACTGGTCTCGCTTGCGGGGATGGTACACACGAAAGCGTTTGCAGAACGTGAATTCGGTGATGTTACACCCGACGAAGGCTTCATGTGGGATGAACCCGATTGTCCGCTCTCAAAAATGTATATGGACGACATGGCAACAATTGACAGCGTTGCGAAACGTGCCAGTAAGTTTGCCGTGCCTTGGTTATTGGTTCACGGCACAGAAGACGACATTGTTCCACCTGAAGATAGCCACGACATCCTTCAGTTCGCAAACGAAGAAACAGAACTCCTTGAGCTCCCCGGCGTAGATCACGTTTTCTTTGACGATGGTACCGCTATTATGGTCAGAAAAGTCGTCGCGTGGATAGACCAAAAGTTGTAATCGCCTCGGTAGGAGCAACCTGTGATCACAATGCATGAAATGAATTGGAGGAACTGTGATGGATTGGATGGAATGGGTTGTCGCTGGTGTGTTTATAGCGTTCCTCTTTACGCTCGGAAGAATCGTACGAAGAGCTACAAAAAGCACCAATGAATGAATTGAAAAATGAGTCAAGCACACTTAGCGTATGAGAGTAGAGTGAATTTGGGGAGCTACTACACGCCGCCTGAAATTGTAAATATAGCGTGGGAGATGATCGCGCCTTACCTGAATTCACAGACCACTGTCATTGATAGTGCATGTGGATACGGGGATTTTCTGAGAAGTTGTGGGCAGGCTATCACAATCGGATGTGATATAGACGAAACTGCAATTGATGTAGCTAAAAAGAAAAATGATAAAGTTCAGTTTTTTCAAACGAACGCTTTATGCGACGTATCAAGGGCAAAATTCGGTATTCCGCAGCAGTCTTATTTGATAATGGTTGGAAACCCACCCTATAATGATAAAACATCGCTTATTCGTCACAGTATCAAAGACGTTGATTTTGACATCGATAAAGATATAGCGAGTCGGGACTTAGGCATATCATTTCTCCGTTCCTACAATAAACTCAAAGCAGACCTTATTTGCGTTTTGCATCCACTATCCTATTTAATCAAGCCTACCAATTTTAGACACCTAAAGGAGTTTACTGCAAATTACAGATTGATAGATGGCTTATTAATCAGCAGTTCAAAATTTCCTGAATCCGCGAAACACACGTCTTTTCCAATTGTCCTCGCGCTTTACCAGAGAAACACGCAAGGAATGGAATATAGTTTCATCCGTTCTTTTCGTTTTCGTATAGCGGGTAAAGATAACCAAAAGCGCGCAGTGCCGATAAAGCCCCAGCGGGGTGCAATGTCTATAGAAGATTTTTGCCTTGGCGACTTCGATTATATTACGGGTTACGTCGATAAATATCCAAAGAAGAAGCGACCGACATCTGTGGAGGGAAACAGCCATCACTCCGAAAAAGATAATCCTCTGTTTTTTTGGACAATGCGAGACATCAACGCCCTAAAAAGAAATCGCACCTTTGTTGAAGGTTATAGCGCGAATACAATCGTGATCGACAAACGAAAATTAGATTACTATGCTTATGTGGATGTGTTCAAAAGAAACTTGCATAGACTCCCTTTCTATTTCGGGAATTGTGATGTGCTTATAGATGATGAATTGTTCAGGCAATATAAATCTGCTTTCATCAGCGATACCGTTAAACATCACCCATTCCTGAAAAAGCATTTTCAGATACATCCGATAGAGGAGCAACAGGTAAATTCTGAATTGGATATATATTTCAAATTGCTGTTAGGTGAGCATCATGTTTGATGAAAATAACAAGAAAATCTTTGTAGATATTCCTCTGACAAGACCTAGCGGAAAAATAAGAATTAAGTCAAGAAGCATGTTTTATGAATATGGTATACCACATGCTACCAGAAGTGTACCTCTCACTCAAAACAATTATGTTGAGTGGCAAATAGGTTACGATTTAGAATACAAGAAAAGAGATATTTCCTCGCTTCCTCACATATCGTTTAGGGCGTATAACGGTACGAAAAAGGTCCTGTATGAGTTATCTGAATATTTGTATTATTTTTATTCTTGGGGTATTTTCACTTCTTCAGAATTAAAGGAGACTGTTGACTTTGTATCTAATCTGGAGGAAAAAAACTTAATCTCTAATCATCCTGATTGCCAGATAACCAGAACACATCCTATTGAGAAACAAATCAATAACACGACATTTTTTGGGATGACACTGAAGTATCCACAACTTGTATATAAATTTGGAAAATATGAAATTATTGCAGAGATTACCATCAGAGAAAAGCAAAAAGCAATTGGTGTTCAACCAATGCTTTACTTATGTTTTCCTATAACAGAACTTCAGACAAGTGCAAACCTAATTGGGCGTATCACACAGGTAAATGAAACAGCACAATTTGTAATCGATAAGAATAATTACAGAATAGTTATAGAGATGATAAAAGTGTTTGGGATGCTCAGCCCTTCACACCATAAGGATATTCTTGAGATACTAAAGTCTATACTCATATAAGCCCCTTTTAGGATCTACGTAACGGCACAACGGAGTGTGCCTACTACTTTAGGAGAATTACAATTATGTCAACACCTCGTCTTTCAGTCTCAACGTGGAGTTTGCATCGCCAACTTGGGAAACCCGGCTTCACCGGACCCACGCACGATATGCAGATCCCCCTCGAAACCCACAATCAGGGACCTATTTCACTCTTGGAATTACCCGCACGCGTTGCCGAATTCGGCATTCGCACCTTAGAGATTTGCCATTTTCATCTGCCCTCTGTCGAGAAGTCTTATGTCGCTGAACTTCGCGCCGCACTTGCAGATGCTGATGTTGAACTTTTTTCCGTGTTGATTGATGATGGCGACATCACGCACCCATCTGAGGCAGCGCGCGACATCGCGTGGATTGAGAAGTGGATTGACATCGCTGGTGAACTGGGTACGAAATGTGCGCGCGTCATCGGTGGGAAAGCGGATCCGTCCGCTGAAACCGTGGCACAGAGCCGCGATGTTCTCTCGCAACTCACTGAACGCGCCGATACCGCAGGCATCCGCCTGATGAGCGAAAACTGGTTCTCTATCTTCTCTACCCCTGAAAACGTCAATACCATCTTAGACGGATTAGACGGTAAGGTGGGACTCTGCCTCGATTTCGGTAACTGGCGTGGCGATACGAAATACGAAGACCTCGCAGCGATTGCGCCGTTAGCAGAGTCGTGTCATACCAAAGCCCATTTCGCTGCGCCGCGCGAAATGGACAAAGAAGATTACGTGCAATGCCTTGAACTCACGCAAGAAGCGGGTTTCGCCGGACCCCATACCCTCATCTACGATGGACCCGGTGATAACGAATGGGAAAGCTTGGCACTGGAGCGTGAAGTCGTGAACCCGTACCTCAACTAAGATGGGGAGGATTTAACAATGGCTTCTAATGCTGGCTTCTAATGCTATTGTCACGATTACCCGAATGATAGAAACATTACCTGAAGCGTTGCAGGATCAAGTTGTAGAGCATCTACGAGAGTATATTGCGGAGTTAGAGGATGAACTTCGTTGGGAGACTTCCTTCAACAATACACGAAAACAACTTACCGCGGCCGCGCGGCGTGCCAAACAGGAAATCGCCGAAGGAAAAGTTGAACCGATGGATCTGGATCGGCTATGAAGTCTGCAACATTACCTTCATTTTGGACAACTTATCAAATGACAATCACAAATCCGGAAATTTTCCGAATTGTGCTTCTAAAAAACGTCGATAAATGGAGCGGGCAATGAATAATGATTTTATCTCAATCATGACAGAGCGCATTGTGCGTGAATTTGACCCGCTGCAGATTATCCT
>JAPPBX010000025.1 GCA_026702755.1 Candidatus Poribacteria bacterium
CTGCGTATTGGGATGGCAGGAATGCTGTAGGAGAGCGCGTAGCGAGTGGTATCTACTTCTACACGCTGCAGACGGTAGACTTTACTGCAACCCGACGGATGGTTATCCTCAAATAGGTATAGCAGCGAAAGTGCTATAAAGTGCGTTTTGGCGAAGCTTGCGAGCCAAAACTAACGCTTCAAAAGTAAACGCCCCAATCTGCCGGTTTAGCTAACCGCGAATCAACGCCGATTAGCAGTCGGCGTTGGGGCGTTTTTTGGTGTATACGCAAAAGGAGAAGTTTTTTGATTTATCGAAGAAATAGTTTACCTATTTGGGGCGTGCTTGTGCTGCTTTTCGTTGTAAGTACTGGTAGCGCATTTGCGTTCTCTTTTGGCCCACCAGAAGGGCTAACAGGGGCTCTGAATGAAGCCAACTGCACACAATGCCACGTTGGCAATGCATTGAATGACTCAGATGGTTCGTTGATGTTAACAATCCCCGAAACATATCAGCCAAATGAAGTTTATACGATTGTTGTCAATTTATCACGCGCTGGGCAGAGCCGCTGGGGATTTGAAATGACTGCGCTGGATGACAATGGCGCACGCGCCGGATCTTTTGGCGTGTCAGATGCGGCGAATACGCAGTTAAAAGAAAAAGACAGTAAGCAATATATCATGCACACTTCTGCGGGAAGCGCGCAGGGAACTAATGATGAGAACCAATGGACTGTTGAATGGACTGCGCCTGAGGCTGATATTGGTCCTATTACCTTTTACGCTGCTGGAAACGCCGCCAATGCCGATTTTGGAATTACGGGTGATTATATCTATACAACAAGTGAAGAATCAACGCCTCCAGTTCCGACAGTTGCCGGTGTCTCCTTAGAGATTGTCGGCGAAACTGCACGCTCTACGTTAGACGCTATCGTAGGCGTGAGTTACACGCTCAAAGTCACGAACACGGGTAATATGATGGATACTGTAACGCTTGAAGCCTCAGCAGAAGTGGGTATTGAAGGCAGTGTGCTTGGTGCCCTCAGTGCCAGATCAGTCGAGCTTGAAGCCGGTGCATCTACAGAAGTGACATTGAAGGTCACGGGGGATCTCTTCGCAAAACCGGGCGATTACCCAATTAATGTAACGGCAACTTCCAAGACAGATGGCACGAAGACTGCTGAAGTCACAACCACAACAACCATAGAAATGCCACCTCCCCCACCAACACCTTGGGATGTCAATGATGACGGAACCGTGAATGTTCAAGATTTAGTACTTGTCGCTAACGAACTTGGCGAGTCTGGGGAATCCCTTAAGGCGGATGTGAACGGTGATGGCACAGTAAATATTCTTGATTTAGTCCTTGTTGCTTCGCATTTTGGTGAAGATACAAGTAATTAATAGTTGTCAGTTGTTGGTTATCGGTTTTCAGTGAAGAGGTCTCCAGATAACAATTTACCTCGTTCTGGAGTATACCAAGTTTGGGGATTCTTACAAAAGTATCTCTTAACCGAAAACCGATAACTGACAACCCTTATAGGAAATATGAACATGGCATCTAAATATCGTGTTGGAATTATCGGATGTGGTGGTATTGCCAATGCCCACGCCCGTGGCTATGAGGGCGTTGAGCAAACGGAGATCGTTGCACTCGCTGATCCGATTCAGGCAGCCCTTGACAAGTTCGCAGACACCTACGGCGTATCCACTGAAAACTGCTATTTGGATGCGCGTGAGATGTTGGATAACGAGGAGCTTGATATTGTCAGTGTCGCGACGTGGCATAAACTCCACGCACCCATGACAATCGCGGCGTGTGCACGAAGCCCAAAGGCAGTGCTCTGTGAAAAACCGATGGGTGTAAGTCTCGGTGAATGCGATGAAATGTTAATCGTCGCGAGCCGGAACGATGTCAAAGTGGTGATTGGACATCAACGCAGATTCAATTCGGCGTGGACGGATGCCCGAAACCTCATTGCTGAGGGGGCAATCGGTGAACCCCAACAGGTTGTCTGTCACGGTGGGCAGGGGTTGTTGAATGATTGCTCACACCTCTTTGATATGATGCGCTATGTCCTCGGGGATCCGGATCCGCAGTGGGTTATCGGCAACGTTGAACGGAAAACGGAGCGTTACGAACGTGATATTCAGATTGAGGACCGGAGTGCTGGAATTGTCGGCTTTTCAAACGGCTGTATCGGTCAACTCTTGCAGGAGATCGGCAGACCGAACTATCAAGGCGGCATCGTCTACGGGACAGATGGCATTGCCGATGTAACAGAGGGACGCGTCCGCCTCCTCAACAACAAGGCTACTGATTGGGAAGAACGTCCCTCTGATGGCGTGAACCAGCACGTCGCGCAGGCAGCCGAACTCGTTGAATGGATTGAAGGTGGTCCCGAACACCGTGGTGAAGCGAAGCATGGACGCGCCGCTGTCGAAATTATTATGGCAATCTACGAATCCGCACGAATGCACGAAGTCGTCCAATTGCCGCTGCGGACACATGCGAATCCACTGGATTTGATGATTGAAAACGGAGATTTGCCCATTGAACGCCCGGGACGTTATGATATCCGTGCGTTTTTGTTGCACGGCGAATCAATGAAACCAGGAGAGTGAGAAGTCTCCTAAAAAAATTTAAAGAACCATGCAGATTACGCAAGGGGTTTCTGTTGGCTTGACGGCATTGAAACGTAACAAGTTGCGCTCCGTGCTAACAACACTCGGAATTATCATCGGTATTGCGGCTGTCGTGGCTGTTGTTTCAGTCGGTGGCGGTGCGGAACACCTTATGCTCGCTGAATTGGAGCGGATCGGTGGCGCAGGTATGATCGTCTGTTTTAGGAAAGAGGCGTTTCGTAGGGAAGACGGCTCGTATGTCGAAAATAAGCATCCGGAGTATATTGAATACGAAGACCTTGATTTCCTCCTTGAAAACTGTCCTTCTCTGAAATCAGCGGTAGCACTGTCAGAGATGAGTTTTACTGTGTCGCACAAACGCGTTAATCAGTCGCTTCAAGTTCTCGGCGTTACACCCTTCTATGAAGAGGTTAATAACTGGTACATTCAAGCAGGTAGATTTATTAGCCAAAGCGATATGGAACGGAGGGAACCTATCTGTGTCATCGGGTCTGAGGTCCGAAAAGACTTATTTAAAATGGAGGATCCGATTGGGCTTGAACTCAAAATCAACACGGAACGGTTCACCGTCATTGGGGTCATGGAAGAGAAGGGCAATAGTATGGCATCTGAGGGGTGGGATAATCGGGTAATTATTCCACTCACCACAATGGGGATCCGTTTTATCGGGCAATGGAAAGGCTGGATCGATCTGTGGGCGCAAGCCGAAAGTTATGAGAAAGTCGAACAAGCCGTCGCTGAAATCAAGGTCGCCATGCGCCAGCAACACGGTGATGAAAAATACTTTGAATTTTTCACGGCGAAGGAGATTATAAAACAGGTAGGCAATGTCAGTCGAATCGTTCAGATACTCTTGGGCGGTGTTGCGAGTGTTGCTCTGTTCGTCGGTGGCATCGGTATTATGAATATCATGTTAGTCTCCGTGACAGAGAGAACTCGTGAAATTGGCTTGCGCAAAGCCCTTGGCGCGAAGCGCCGTGACATTCTAATTCAATTCCTTATTGAAGCCATCGTTTTAAGCATTTGTGGTGGGCTTATCGGTATCCTCATCGGAAGTAGCCTTGCTTCTATTTCCGGTTTAGTTATTTCAAAACTTATGAAGGCGAGTTGGCCCGCTGTTGTCTCTGTCCAAGCCGCGTTGATCGCGTTCAGCGTTTCGGGATTAATCGGCATATTCTTTGGACTCTACCCAGCAAACAAAGCTGCAGGTCTCACTCCCACAGAAGCTTTGCGCCATGAATAGATTTGTACCTAATTGTAATAGATTTCACTATTAACGATGCACCGTTAATAGGCGCGTGGGCAAAGTACACCATAGGCATCAATTTAAAAAATATGGTAGTTTTTACAATTACTTAGACATCCTAAAGAGGCAAGGTTAGAACCTCGCCAACGGCGGTGGAGGTTTTCGCTTCTATTGAAATTGCCTCACAGTGAGAGTTAATTCTATAATTCACCATATATGATCCTATTGAGGGAGAAAAAGTGAATTCTTTAACACTTGAAGATTTGCTTAAATTTAACACGTTTGCTGTGAGAGTTCCTATTGATATTTCCTCTGACGGAAATTGGATTGCTTACAACACGCGGAACCGTAAAGCGTATGAAGGTAGCGTCGGAGACTCAGCATATTCTAAAACGGGTGTGGTGTTTGAAATGGTGCAGGCTACGGTTTGGGTAACAAACACGCGGACAGGTGAACATCGTAACCTAACCCCGAACTGGGGATCAAGTTGGGCACCAAGGTGGTCTCCTGATGGAGCGCGTCTTGCATTTTTCTCAGACCAGAGGGGTAAACCTCACCTATTCATCTGGAATCGTGAGACTGAAGAAATACAGGAGTTTACATCGACAATTGTTCGTACGTTCTTTGGCTTTGAAGTGCCTAAATGGACACCAGATGGACGTTTCATTCTTGTCAGATCCATTGCTTCAGCAGATGTTCCAATCTTCGATGAATCTATGCAAGACAAACCCCAAGTTTTACCTAAAGTTTCACAAGAAACCTCTTTTGTCGAAGTCTATGAGTCGGAAAATGGGCAACTTCAAGGAGAGCGACATGAAACAAGAGATATAGAACGTAGAGTAGACTTGATTATTCTTGATACTAAGACCGGTAAAACACTTTCGTTGATGAAGGAGCATGAGATTTCAAGTATTGATATTGCTCCTAATGGTGAACAAGTGGCTGTCATGGTTTGTCTGGGGTATGAAACACCAACATCTCTACAACTGGTATATGACCTCTACGTTTTGCCTCTGCCAGTAGAGTTAAGCGATGCTTCAGTTACGGAAATTGAACCTCTTGTAAGAAAAATTCGACTTCAAGATGCTGGTATTACTGTCAGTTGGTCCTCGGATTCAAGGTACGTGGCATGGACAACAGCAGGGGATCTGGCATCAGGAGATGCTTTTATTCTTGACGTAGAAACTAATATGGTTCGTAATATCACAGAAAGTTTTAATGTCAACCTTGGACGAGATTATCAACCGCCTCTCTGGATAGGAGAAAGCGAAGCACTCCTCTGCCTTGCGGAAGGGGAAATATGGAAAGTGCCCCTAAACAGTGGTAAAATACAAAACTTGACAAAAAACTTTGAGTTTTCCGTTCACGATGTATTCTACCAAAGCGAGGGGTATACATCTGGAACGGTTGACAACGCTATCACGATAAAAGTTTATGACGCGAAACGAAAGTGTCACAGTTTTTATCGTTTCAGCCTCACAGATAACACAGTTACACTTTTGCGATCAGAAGACAAGCACCGGACCACTCATACAGGTCGCTTTTATAAAGATGTGGCAGAGAAAACCGGAGAATTTATTTATGTTGTTGAAAGCAATCAAGAACCGCCAAATATTTGGATGAGTGATGCTAATTTTGAATCTCCGTGGCAAATTACAGACATTAATCCACATTTACAAACTATTGATTTTGGCAGAAGTGAGCTCATTGAGTGGACACTTGAAGATGGAGAAACAGTTAAAGGGATCCTTGTGCTACCCTCTGAGGCATCTGAGAAAAATCCTGCCCCGATGATTGTAAGTGTCTATCCGGGAATAACGCCTTCGACAGAAATCAATAACACCTTTGCTCTCGGCAAGGGCTTGGGGAGTAACCATCCGGGTATGTTTGCTTCGCGAGGCTATGCGCTTTTATTCCCTGACTTCCCCATACAGAACATCGAGCCATACAAACAGTTTTCAGATGTTATTCTTCCAGGTGTTGACGCAGCTATTTCGACTAAAAGGGTAGATGCAGAACGGTTAGGAGTCGTCGGTCATAGTCACGGTGGATACGCCGTGAATGTCCTTATCACACAAACAACGCGATTTAAAGCGGCAGTCGCTTTTGCGTCTACGAGTAACTTAATCAGTGAGTACCTTGTTAATACAGGAATTGGTCCCGGTTGGTACGAGACTGGAAGGGGAGGGATGGGCGGGACCCTGTGGGAATTTCCGCAACGTTATATCGATGGTTCACCAGTCTTTCATCTGGATAAGGTTGAGACCCCTTTGCTGCTTATTCACGGAGATCAAGATTTCGTCCCCTTTGAACAGGCTCAGGAAATGTTCAACGGACTCGCGCGTCTTGGAAAAGAGGTTGTGTTGTTGAAATACAAGGAGTCAGACCATTTTCTTGGCTCTTGGTCAAACGAAAAACTTGCCGATTATTGGGAGCGGGTACTAAACTGGTTTGACGAATATCTGAAATAACGCGAGTTCGACGTTGACTTACTACGAGCTGCCTTTTTGCTGGATTTGCTTGCGCTTGGACAAAGTTCACCTATCAGTAAATATTAATAATATATTTTTTATATTCCACCATAACTGGGCCTTGACATCCTCTCCAATCTAAAGATTGGAGATTCCTTTTGTTGCTTGTAGCAACATTCCTTGGGTTTAATCCAAGGCAACAGGGACTTCCAAGCGAAAGCCCAAGGGCGGTGCCATCCGGGGCGAACCCATTGCCGCCACTACAGGGTCGCCTAAACAACCCTGATACTTTCTCAAAATATTAATTGCACCTACGCCATCGCGATGATACTCAAAACCGCACTTACAGGTGTACTCACGATTATTAGGTTTCTTCCTATTGCCGCACTCCGGGCAGGTTTGTGAAGTGTAAGCCTCATCAATTTGAACAACCTTGATACCTAACACTTTTGACTTGTAGGCAATCAAAGACGTAATCTTGCCAAATGCCCACTGGTGCAACTTCTGATTGGCACGATTGCCGTAGTTGATATTGTCGCGTATGCCAGTCAGGTCACCCAAGACAATCGTGCCAATCCCTTTATACTTGCAGTATTTCAGGAACTTGGTGGTATGTTTATGGAGAGCGTCTTTGATTTGGTTGTCAATTTTCTTGATGCGTTTCCACTTACGCCTCGTGAGTTTCCACCAGCGTTTGCTGTGCCGCTTACACCTACTGATAGCATGACTGAACTCAGATAGCACTTTATTACGCAGTCGGTACAGGGATCTGATGTACCGTCCATTGTAAATATGCGTATCCATGCCGTCATGTGTCACAATAGGATGTATCTCGCCAATATCCACACCTACTACGCCCTTACCAGAATCAGTATCCTTAACCTCATATCTATAGGAAAAATGCAATTCCCACTGTCCATAGTTGTAAACCAAATCAATAGTAGCAATGTGTTCCGTTTCAGACATGTTAAAGTTAGACGGCAGTTGTATGCCTAATTTATCACTATTAGAACCCATGGAAAGAACAAGGCGTTTACCAAACAAACTATTATCCACAAAAGTAATCGCAGACTTCAACCAACGCGTCGTCATATAGTTCTTACGCTTATTAGGCGGTTTAGGATTCACAACGCCACCACTCTTCTTCAAAGCACTGTAAGACTTCCACGACTTGAAATATTGCTTCCTAATCGCCTGTATACTTTGAGAATGCAAAGGCTGTGACTTAGACAGGTTTTTATCTATCCAACCTTCACAATCACCTCCAAACCAGAAATGATCATGAGCATGAGGATAACCACGATGCCATTGGTACATATCCATCAAATACAAACACTCATTCCATACAGACGCTGACGCTTCCTGAATATCGGAAAAACCAGACTGCTTTTTTACCTTCAAAATCTTCGTTCTGTGGAAATACGCCATAACCTAACCCCACACAATATCAACTACCAAACTTACATCTACTTAGTATAGCACAAGCACACTTTTTTGTCAAATACAAAATCTGGCAAAAATTCAAAAGAAAAACATTGAATTTTTTCCAGATTTCAGTTAAAATTACTTATCATTTCTCAAGGCACGTTTCTTTTCAAAATATCCATTAGGTACTGCCCTTATGAGCGGCGTATATTTGAATCTTGTCTTGGGAACACTGTTAACCCGAATCTGATTTCGCATTGTGTCAATAAAATCCGTATCAAATGCTTCAGGATTATGAGAAACAAAGAATTCAAACGCTTCTTCGAGTTCCTCAAGTCCTATTGGTGGATTTTCGGTTTTCATGATGTTTACCTCAATAAAATTATTTTTGGGTTATTCTCCTGAGGCACAGGGGTCCAGTCTGTGCCTCAGACACCATATTTTACCAATATCCTGTCCTTGTTCTCCTAAAGTAATCACACTTATAGATTGTTCCTTCTTTATTCACGAAAAGATAGAAAGTGTAATATCCGTCTCTGTAAGTCGATTCGCCCGCCCTATCAGCCATTATAGCACTGAATATCTCGCCGCCGGTCTCTACATCGTGGATATATGTATACCTGATATTCCCGTTGCCAAGAGGCATAGGATCCCTTATATCGGGATTTATGAGCAGAAAATCCTCTAACTGCATTCCCTGCCAGTGACTCGCAAGGTTCTGCATCTCCAAATCCGTCTTTTGATTGTGCAAAGCACAGCTCGAAAACAACAATACGCTTATAGTAGCGTAGATTATGGATTTCGGTTTCATTTTTTCTCCTTAAAATTTCAGAGTGAATCCGAACCCAATTTTTCTGCCAACGAACAAATTTGGCTCTAAATCCAATGAATCTATCAATTTTATGGGTTTAGGTTTTCTATGAGTAATCTGATAGTAAAGCAAAGATGGGTTCTGTTTGGGCTGTTGTCCATACTCATAAATTTGCCAGATGATGAAGATACCTGCAGCTACTAATCCTGCACGTACCAAAATATCTTCCCGATTATCATCTTCTCTTACGCGTAATTCGTATGAATCCGAACATACCAAAGTGTATTCACCTAATATCCAATCCATTAAATCCCGTTTCTTAACACATTCGGCATGTGCTGACAATGAGAAAATGACAAGTAATCCTAAAATCGCGTATAGAGTTCTCATTCTTAATCTCCTACTATATCCAATTTTCTCGTTATATTTCTAATAGTTTTAGCAGAATAGACGACATTATAGACAGGTAACCCCCCTCTTTGACCCTTGAAGTAAGCACGAATTCTTTCAACTACATCTATTACAATTTTTTCGCCATTTTCAATTTGACTACCAACTGATGGTTCCAGTTCAAAAGTTATATCTACATAATTTACATTGTTACTTCTGACAGAACCTGCACGCACAAAAAATCTTTCCCCATAGAAATAGAATTGAAGAACAATTTTATCAGAGTAGTATTCTGAGCCAACTATACCTATAGCATCAGTGCTTCTCGGTATTATGACGTAAACGCCTTTCAAAGGTGGAGGTTCATGCCATCCCTTTTCGCCAGCGTTAATACTGGCAAAAACATTATACCTGTTAATATGTCTGTATTGAGATTCCTCCCTAACTAAATATATTACCTCTTGTTCTTCCTCCAATTCATCTCTATCACAAGACAAAATAGAGATACTTCCAAGCAAAATCAAGAAAACCAAAGGGATCCTTTTACCTTTCATTTGAATTTCCTCGCGTTAATATCGCGAAGGTAAAAAATCATTTGACAATGATTAAATTTTCGCGTATACTTAAAATGGAATGTGGTAGGAGGCGAAAAGCCTCCTACGCATTAAACACGAAACGATATGGCTACAAGCAAAAAAGTGCCATATTGAGAATCTGACTTGGGAGGTATCGGATGGCAGTCCATGCCTCCCCCTTCTCATGTGTAATTATACCCTGTCTAAAAAAGCATGTCAAATTAAAAATAGACAACTACATACAAATTACAGTCGTCCAACTAATTCCTTAAAATATACCCAGTCGCATGAATCACGCCCTTAGCAGATTCTACATCTCCAGTCTAAAGACTGGAGTTTTGAATCTGAAGAGGATGATAAACCAGAATGGTTTCCGAGGACCACCCCGTGAAACTACAAATAGGAATCCACACGAAAAAATAAAGGAATACATAAGATGTCAAATCAAACAACGAAAGTCCGCGCGGCAGTCGTCGGGCTTGGTTGGCCCGGGATGCAACATCTCAAAGGCTATACACTTGACCCGCGTTCAGAGGTTATCGCTGTCTGCGACTTGGATAAGGCGCGCGTCCGAGAGGTGGCAAAGCAACATAAAATACCGAATACGTATACCGACCACTTGGAAATGCTGAAGAATCAGGATATTGATGCTGTGAGTGTCTGTCTGCCCAACTTCCTCCACGCGCCTATTTCTATTGATGCCCTGAACGCTGGCAAACATGTGCTTTGTGAAAAACCTCCTGCTCGGAGTGCTCAGGAGGCGAAGGCTATGGCGGATACAGCCGCTCAAAATGGAAAGACCTTAATGTACGCCCTCGTGCAGCGATTCGATGGAAATTCTCAGCATCTCAAGCAGCTTGTTGAAGGCGGCAAACTTGGCGACGTTTATTTCGGTAAAGCTGCTTACGTCCGACGGCGCGGCGTTCCTATCGGCAAAGAAGGCTGGTTTGTTGATAAAGAACGCGCAGGCGGCGGCGCGCTCATTGACATCGGCGTTCATGCGTTAGATTGTATCTGGTGGCTCATGAACTCCCCCAGACCGATTGAAGTCATGGGCACGTCGTATTCTCACTTTGGACACCTCGTGCCAGACGATGTTAAATACGATGTTGATGACGGGACCTTCGCCCAAATCCGCTTTGAAAACGGCGCGACGATTATCCTTGAAACAACATGGGCACTGAACCTGCCGGGCGACAATTACATTAAAATCGCTGGAACAAAAGCAGGTGTGACGCTCAACCCGTTCACCCTTTACACGGAAGAAAATGGTAAGGAAGTGGATAAACCGCTCAGTGCACCTTCTATTAACGGCTTTGACGAAGAGGTAAAGCACTTCGTGGAATGCATCGTTGATGGCAAGAAACCTATCTCCTCAGCGGAACAGGGCATCATGCTGATGCAGATGCTTGACGGTATTTACGAATCTGCGGAAAAGGGACGATCTGTGCCTATCGTAGATTTAGGTACCGCGACCGGATGAACTCCCTCTATCTGACATTCCAGGTCTATTTGGCATTTGCGAGGAAGTCCTTCCAGAAGCAGATGCAATATCGGGTTGCGAACCTTGCAGGGTTGATTACCAATTTCTTCTTTCTGTTGGTGTATGTTTTTGTCTATACTGCTTTTTATGCGGTCTATACCGGTCCGCAGCCCCTCAATCTGGATGAAGTTATCACCTATTTTGTTCTCTGTCAGTCTTCTTTCATGCTTATGCCGTTTTGGGGGGCGCGATCTGAAGTTACGAACGCGATTAAAGACGGCAGCGTTGCACTCCAATTAACGAAGCCGGTTGACTTCCAGACGTATTGGTTCACGGATGAATTCGGTAAAGCCTGTTATTACCTGCTCATGCGGGGACTTCCAACTTTTCTTATCAGTATTTTCTTCTTCAAGGTTGCGATTCCGCAGCAACCCACCGTCCTAATAGCGTTTGCATCTTCAATGACGCTCTCTATTCTCATGAGTGCTGCGATCACAATAACAATTTTTAGCAGTGCGTTCTGGACGCTGGATACAACGGGGATTTCTGGAATCTCTTACTCCATAATTTTCTTGTTTTCCGGAATGCTGGTTCCGATCGCGCTGTGGCCCGAATGGTTAGCACACATCGCAAGATGGTTGCCGTTTGAAGGTTTGATTGATGTCCCGTTTAGTATCTATTTGGGCAAGATTACAGGCATCAAAATCTGGATTGCGATAAGCAAGCAGATGGCATGGAACCTCTTTTTTATTGGGCTGGGACGGCTTCTTTTAAGCCGTGGGTTTTCGAGGCTGGTCATACAAGGCGGTTAGTAGGTATCTCCAAAAATGCACCATCTTTCACTTTATTTCCATTTCGTCAAGCTTCGCATCCGATCACAGATGGAGTACCGACTCTCGTTTCTCTTTGAACTATTTGCGCAAGCGAGTATCTCCGTCATGGATTTTTTCATGATTGCGCTCCTC
>JAPPBX010000026.1 GCA_026702755.1 Candidatus Poribacteria bacterium
CGAAATCTCAAAAAGTCAACAACTTTATCGTAAACTCAACATTGAAAGACTACTAGTTTGGAATGATCATAACTATTGTGCTGAGATTGTTGAAGGCGCAGTTCCATTTTGGGCATTTAGTGATGATTTGTTGGAACTTGCTAAGTATCTTGGTGTAGAAGGTTGCTATCAGGCTTCAAAAGTTGAATTTAGTTATTATGGTGACCAAGGAGAAGATAAGATTTGGTCTGAAAAAGTACAAAATCTACATCCATACATTCATGATTTCCTTAATTCGACGCCTTGGCACGAAGTAAATACGGAAGAAAAAACGGCTGAGATTTTAAATCGTTTGTCGGTTCGTCGAGCAAAAAAATTAGAAGTAAGATATGAATTGAAAGAAAATTCTGTTCTTGATCCAAATCCACGTCAAAGTTTTTTGAACACGACAAATCAAGGAATAACACTCTGGATAGGACTGGAAGAAAGTGAAAAGGTATATCCAGACCTCATTGGCGATGCCTTACAAGACTATTTCGGTATTAGCGAACTACGTGAATTTATCAAAGATCTATTACTGACAACAGATCCGCATAGAACTACTCTATTGAGTTGGGAACGACGAGGTTTCCAGCCTGATCTTTGTCTGTCACCATCAGAGTCAGATTCTAGAGAAGACAGAGAGGAATCGCCGGATGATGTTGACGAGCAACTTTCAAATGAAACTGGCAGCGAAAAAGATTCAGGAATGAATGACTCTGGAGTTGAAATGTCAAGGGTTCACGAGGATCCAGAAACTGAAAATGAAGACAGCGATTCAACAGAGAATAAATCTGAAACCCCTACGTATCAATCACGTCCGGGCGAAAATAGAACGCGCCAGCACTATGGACACCGAAGCAGCACACCTAATAGAAGCAGAGGCACAGATTATAGTGAGGGAGGCGGTGGTGAAGGTGAAGAACATCGGACTTTAAAGGAATGCTTGGCAAATAATCCTTCTCAACTTGGTGAAGGATTAACACTGGTTCGCACTGAATATGAATTTGAGTCAGGTGATAGGGTGGATATTTTACTGCGGGATAGTTCTGGAAACCCTGTAACTGTGGAAGTAAAACCGTATATTCTGCCCGGGAGCTATAGCGAAGTTTGGCAGGCCGTGAGATATAAGCATATTGCGGCTGTTCAATACAAACTCCTATCGTGCAAGCAAGTCCGCAGTATACTTGCAGCACCAGAGATCCCGGATGATGTCAAGGCGAAATGCGAAGAGCTAGGAATTGAACCCTTTGAAAAGCCTGAATTATGAGGAGAAATCAGGGTGAATGAAGTTGTCCAGAAGGTTACCGCATTTATCATCCGCGAAAGGAATGATGTCAAGGAATTACTTGTGTTTAAACATCCAACTGCGGGTATCCAAATCCCTGCAGGCACTGTTGAAAAGGGTGAAGACATTGAAGCCGCTGTAAAGAGAGAAACTTATGAAGAAACAGGTTTGCAGCTTGTAGAAATCGAAAACTATCTGGGTTGTTTTGAGAATGAATTGAAAAATAACCAAAGAATAGTAGCGGAAACAACGCAGGTTTATATCGAACCCAACTTAACCGCAATTCCCTACAAGCGAAAGTTACCCAAAGGACTTACCGTTGATTACCGTTCCACACAGGCGGATTTCACACGCATTTCGTACGTTGAATACGAATATGACAAATTTCACAAGCCCATACACATTGACACTAACATTACCGGATGGGTACCGAATGAGAGTTTAAGTGCGCAGAAAAAGAGACATTTTTTCCTTATGTCCACACAAGAGGAAACGGAAGATGCGTGGGAATTAAAGAGTGATATGGGACACATTTTCAAGCCGTACTGGACACCACTTTCGCCGAAACCTAAAATTATATCGCCACAAGACAGATGGTTGGATTTTGTCTATGAAAAAATCTGAGTTGTAGTAAAATAAATATAAGTAGAATGAGGTAACCTCGGCCCTACAGTTAGCATGTTAGAAAACGGAGTAGAAGAATTATGAAAAATCTTAAACTGACTTCACTCGGGCAAATTCCGAAAGCCGACATCACCTTTGGAGATTTGACGGTGTTTGTCGGCGAGCAAGCAAGTGGGAAGAGCATTCTGCTCCAACTTGTGAAATTAATTTTAGATGCAGGCGATATTACGCAAACCCTGAAAAAAAACGGTTTTGATTGGCAGAAAAAAGCCGAGAATTTTTTGTCTCTTTATTTTGGTGAAGGGATGGAGACGATTTGGAACAAGAATGAGACGAAAGTTACTGTTGATACAGTAGATTTTACACCTCGAAAAGCGTTATCAAAAAGAAAAAAATCTGAGAACCTCTTTCTAATACCAGCACACCGGGTTGTGACGCTTAAAGATGGATGGCCCCGCGCCTTTACAGACTATGCAACAAGTGATCCGTATGTCGTCAAGGAATTCAGTGAGGAATTGCGCCTATTAATGGAAGCCGGACTGGGGACAGGTAAGGGACCGATCTTTCCGCAAGTAGGGCGCATGAATAAAACACTCCGAGACGCGATCGGAAAAAGCATCTTTGGAGACGCTGAAATTAGATTGGATAGATTCGGCTTACGTAAACGTATTGTCTTAGATGTCGCAGGCACCCAGCTACCTTTCATGACTTGGTCAACCGGACAGAGAGAATTCGCCCCTCTCCTATTAGGACTATATTGGTTAATGCCTTCCGGGAAAGTACAGAAGAAAGATAACATTAATTGGGTTATCATTGAAGAACCGGAGATGGGTTTACATCCCCAAGCGATTTCAGCACTCCTTCTTATTTTTTTGGAGCTGCTAAGGCGAGGCTACAAAGTCATCGTTTCTACGCATTCATCCCAAATTTTAGAACTTATCTGGGCGATTCGATTCATTTCTAAATCAAATTCTGCTCCAACACGATTAAGACAGTTGTTGGATTTGAATGCAAATGCCTATTCTAAAGACCTCACGGAGACAATCTTGAATGAAAAAACTTTCAAAACCTATTATTTTTCTCGTCAGGAGAGTATTGTGAACGTCAAAGACATTTCAACGTTAGACGCTGAACATCCGGATGAAGCCGTATCGGATTGGGGTGGGCTTACACTATTTAGTACGAAGTCTGCTGATATTGTCACAAGAGCCGTGTCGGAGAGTGAACTTTGAATTTTACTGAGGCTATTCAGAGTATTCCAGAAATTGCCGAATGTCTAAAAAATGGGTTGCAGGCATTAGATCGGCAAGATAAAACCAAAATAAAAGTCAACGCCTCGCGCGACCTAAAAGGTAGTGTTTATATTGATAAGTGTCTTGAAAAGCGTTATCCGAACGCACCTCGTTGGGATTACGTGTTCGGTTATAAAGATAGGGTTTACTATGTTGAAGTTCATCCGGCGGACAATACGCGTAAAGTAGGAGAAGTCACGGCGAAATTACAGTGGTTAAAGCAGTGGTGCAAGCGTTCCGCGAGGAGTCTTGAAGATTTGGAGGGTCAGAGTACCTATCACTGGATTTCTACCGGAAAAACTGCATCAAGCGTGAAAAGAGGTAAATATCTTCAGATATTGGCGCAAAATGGTATCCGTGGGCCAGATGCTGTACTAAATGCAGATACTGTCCCATAAATATACCACTGTCAAAACTCCTCTCATTTAACACAACTCTCTTGGAGGAAAGAAGATGACAACGTATCGAGCAGGCGTAATCGGTTTAGGACGTATGGGCAGCACCTTCGACGACGAAATCACGCAAGGGGGTTCGATCTTTCTGCCCTATTGCCACGGTCCAACTTACCATGCTGCACCGAATGTGGAGCTGGCTGCAGGGGCGGATCTACATGCCGAACAGGCAGCGATCTTCGGCGAACGGTGGGGGCTAAGTTCGGAACATATCTACAGCGATTACCGTGAAATGTTGGAGAAGGAAAATCTGGATATCGTCAGTGTCTGCACGACGGCGCGAATCCGATCGACTATCGTTCAAGATGTGGCGCGCTCCAGTGTCAGGGCGATCTGGGCAGAGAAACCGATTTCGCTCAGTCTCGCCGAGGCAGACGAAATGGTGGAGACCTGTCGAGTAGAAGGTGTCGCGCTGGCGATCAATTGTGCGCGACGCTGGAATCCGTTCTTTAGTGAGGCTCGAAAGCTCATTGACGAAGGCGAAATCGGCAACGTGCTTCAAGTTACAGTCTATGCCCAGTGTGGACTTTCGCATAACGGCAGCCACGCCATTGATATTTTACGCTACATGGCAGGTGGGAATGTGGAATGGGTTTTCGGTGAGATGCAGTCCGATGAAGCCGCTGCAGGTGAAAGTGACTTGCAAGGAAATGGCTATCTCGTTTTTGATAACGGTGTTCGAGCGTATCTCAGAAGTACATCGTGTGGTGCTGCACCGTGGGAGGTCGATGTTATCGGCACAACCGGGCGTATCCGTTCCGTCAACAACGCCGAAACGTTCGAGCTGATTCGTGTGATCCCCGGCGGGCGACGTGGACGCGGTGTACCGGCACAATGTCCATTCCCGATCCCCGTGCGGATGCAAGGCATGGGCATCACAATCGTTGAGGACCTCATTAACGCCATTGAGAACGGAACCTCTCCGAAGTGTTCAGGCGAAGATGGGCGTGCAGCATTGGAAGTAGCGGTCGCACTCCGGGAATCGCATCGCCGTGGTGGTGTAAAGGTTGAGTTGCCAGTTGAAGACCGAAGCCTTCAGATTCTCTCCTCGGAGATCCAAGGCGACGACACACCCGCTCGGGTTCGACGGTTACAAGCGAGTTGATAGAAAGCATTGATGCGCTACAAAATGCGTAAAATAATGAACTCTAATGAGTTTTGACCTTCAAACTGGTAAATCTAAGTGTATCTTTGGGGCACTGTAGGGGCAGCCCTTGTGGCTGCCCTAATGAGTTTTGCTTAGGTGCTGAAAATTTCTGGGTAACTGTTGTGACATTACCTCTTTTGATTATCAGATTTCATCAGACTGCTGTAGGAGCGGCCTCCCGACCGCGCCCGCAGAGAATTGAGGCGAGGAAAAGCACATGAAACCAGCGGATTATGCGTTTTTTAAAGAAAATGGCTATGTCTCACTCGGTAAGATTCTGAGCGATGCCGAGGTTGCGCATTTTGTTCATAGCTTTGACCGGGACCGCACTGAAGTTGAAGATCACTGGTATCGTATCGGACATTACCAGACCGTGAATTGCGATGCACTTCTGACTTCACCTGAATTCGACAATGTGATTCGGCATCCGATCGTCATGGATTGCCTACACACACTGATGGGCAATGCCCCATGCTTTTCAGAAGTCTGCATCCGGCACATGGCACCGTACGATGGTGAACTGAATCGCGGTTGGCATCGAGATGGTCCGAGGCACTGGCTTGAACATCCGTTGCGTATCGGGTTCATGCAGTTGATGCTATATCTGACCGATGTTAATGAAACGACGCACTGTTTCTCCTTATCACCGGAATCGGTGGACGCTGAAATTCTCGAAACAGACGAACAGTTGGCGCGTGGCGGAATTGTCGATTTGTACGGACCCGCTGGGACAGCCATACTCTTCAACATCGGTGTTTTACATACCGCCACGACCCGTCCTACGCAGGCGGAACGCAAGACGGTACAAGTCTATTACGGGCATCCGAACCGTCGGTACTTGAGCGAGGATTCAATCATACCTGTTGAACTTTGGCGAGATCATCCCGATCCTGAGGCGCGTGCCTTTTATGGTGTGCTCAACGACAAGACACGCGATTACCTCGAACACACGGCTTCAACGGGTGAACTGTCGTTTGAGGACACTTTGGCATTCCTTCGCGAACTGGATGTTAAGCACCGCAAGCGGCCGGAGTGAATTGGCGACGGTTTGCTTGGTCCTGTTACCGCCTAAGGTTCTCAGTCCTTCAAAACTTCCGCCTGCACTGGATTTACGTAGCACTGATAATACCGTTCAACATCTGCCTCTGGCGTAACACCTTCGTGGACATAGACTCCAAATCGCAGACGGAAACGGTCATCTTCCAGCTCATCGGGTGGATGGTGGAGGATGCTCATCTGTTCCGGTACAGCGATTTCTCCGAAAAAGCCCGGATGTTCGGCGTTTTCTGGGTGATCGAACAGGGCAATACCAGCCACGCCATCGCCCACCGTGCCACCTAAATCGCACCACCGTGCGCGTTGGTGATGCACCGCTGTTCTGCTCATCTGTCCTTCAGAATTTTCAATGTGCCCTTCCTCTGGGATACCCATTGACGGATTCAAGCGTGCTACGCAGAGGAATTGCCGATCACCGATATCCAGTGGTGGTGTCGTTTCGTGTGTAATTTCCAGAAACCGTCGCGTATCGTCCGCATACCATACCCGAGCGGTCCGTGTTTCTGTCATGATAACTTCACCATCTCCCTTGACATGGATCAGGTCTTCGACAAATTCAGCGTAGACATTCCCTTCAGTGATTCGGACAAAGCGTTGATGCAACATCTTCCCGCAGGGTCCATAAGGTGGCTCATCCCAATCAGACCAGATGTTCGCAGACCCCCCTTCACCGTGCCCTCCATAGGCGAGATAAAGTCCAGTGTGATGCGGATGGTCCTCGCCACCAGCCCCGCGGACCACAGTCCCATGATTCGCATTGATGGGCCAAAAGTAAGGTTTCCAAACACCGAGAAAGTTGTATCGTGCGAATAACGCGTCATCGGCAGAAATGAGCAGATGCGCGGGTTTCTGTTCGATTTGATACCGGGCTTTTGGTGACGGCTCATTGATTTGTCGGATCGCGTAATGTGCTGATGTCTCCGCCGGAAGTTCGCCTGTCTGCCATGTGAGTTCACGTAGCGTCGGCTCGAATTGACATGGGACATCCTCGCCGGAGGCATGACTGTCTGCATCAGTTATGGACATCGCAAGTGCTGAGGTTCCTTCTTGCCAATCGGGAAAGTAACGTTTCGGCTTGAAACGCAAGCGGACGAGATCATTCTGTCGATTGACCGAACCCGCTTCAATTTTGATGATTACACTTCGATTTTGTGTCAATGATTAACTCCTATTCGCTTCACGGTGAAATTGTTCAATCGTCCAGTGCAAATCGCACACCTCTTGTGCGACGGACACATATGATTGACGCAAGTCGTTTGAAAATTATTTTACGTTTCTACCAGCTCTGAATGAAGTCCTCTATCTCGAAATTCGCTGGCATGTCTGTCAATTGATAGCGCATCACACGGGATGTTCTGTCGGAAACAGACCGGGCAATTTCTGTCTCGATTTTCTCGTATAGTTTTGAGAACCGTTGCCAGATACTTTCAGCAGCTTCGGCGGAAAAACGACGGGCGAAATCCTCATAGAGATGGAAGTTGAGTCGATGTGCGGAGATTTCCCCGATACGTTCTTCAATGGGAAGTTTGCTGACTTCAGGGGCTTTGAGTTTGCGAACCTTGTCCGCCAACTTTGAGAGGAATACGACCGCGACCATACGTTCCTCTTCACCCGGGTGTAACTTCGCCAACCCATCTTGAAAACCCTCAGCGTCCTTGTTACGGATGGCGTGAAAGGTTGCCTCAATCACATCGGATTGCTGCTGATGGAGTTGGAAAAAATATTCAAATCGGGTGCGAGCCTCAGCCGGAAGATGTTGGGTGAATTCCAGATTCCAATAAAAATGGTCAACGATTGGATACGAATCCCCACCGAAAGCACGGTATCCGAGATGAACAGTCCGTCGCAATTTTGTGCTATAGTTGCTGCCCCAATGCAAACCCATGTGGCTATAGACAACCCCATCTCCTGCTGAAAGTTCAATCGGGATCCCACCCGGCATTGGTTCTTGGGCGCGGGTCAATAGGTGTTGATGTTCCTCTGGCGTATTTGGACGGCAATAACTTCTCGGTACAAGCCAAAACACGCTATCGTCGTAAAGCGGGATATTCCATTGGACATACCCTGGTCCGTTTTTAACATAATCCATCTGCATGCCTTTTAGCGGTGCCTGTCCCGTTGGATCAATATCGCGGTGCCAACTTGCAGGACCGTGGTCTTGTACTGGATTACACATCAGTGCCATCAGTGTGATTGCCGCGTCGGGTGCTCTCATGAGTTGTTGGCTTACGCCGAGGGTGTTCTCATGCAGACAAAACTCGACGGTATTAGCAGTTGCTGCGTCAACGACCTCATCGAAAAACACTCTCGGTTGTGCACTCGTTGTCCAAACACCTCCGGATTTTTCGTCCGGTTTTCGTTCCCGTTCCCAGACTACTTTTTGCTTCTCAACGAGAGTTTCAAAATTCGTTCTCAACGCTTCCAACTGCTCAGGTGGAACAACCTGTCGTAGCACAATGTAACCGTCATCAATGAGTTGTTGTGGATCTACCTTCATTGGAAAGTTCCTGTGTTACCTTGGATTTCGGATTTCCGTTAAGAAATAAACCAGTTGTGTTGTTTGAATTTGATAATCATTAACGATAAGATTGCGCGGCTTTAATCCGCCCCCAAGTGAGACTTAACTTTGCGGTAGGTTCGACTGATAAGCCCTGTGACTCAAAGTTCTGCTTGATTTCTTCGAGCGTCAGTGCTTTCTTATAGATGCGCACTTCGTCCACCGCGCCTATCAAGTACCCATCGGTATTACCATCTTGAGCGATATTCCAGTTCGTCTCACCGCCGCCTAAATTGCCGGACATTGCCTCCTCCTCTTTGACGAGAACGCTATCGACATACACCTGAGCCCTATCCTCTTCGCGTGTCGCCACTACATGGTGCCATTTGCCATCGGCATAATCCTCATCGGTTACCCACGCTTTTCTGACATTGTTGGCTTGCTCGGTATAGTATCGGAGTTGTCCGGTATTCTGATTAAAGCCCAACCGAAAGAAATGATCGAAGAAATTCGTTTTGTTTGTCAGGATATATTGCCAACCGATACGACTGTTAGCGGTTTTCAAAAACCACGCTTCATACGACGCTGGTTTCTCCCCGATATTGAAAATGATCGGCAGCTCCACACAATCCGGTTTTCCACCAAAATTAAGTGCGTCTCCGAGATGACCTTCGATAGACTCCGGCTCACCGACGATTGTTCCGTCCTTGCCGCCAATGAGATCTTTAACGGTATCGCCGACGATGTCGTTTTTGTCAAACGTGTAATAACTCACTAAGCCGTCCGTAACAACTTGAGCTTCCACTCCAATAATTAAGGTGAAAGTACAGAGAAGGGCAAAACCTGTTTGAAGTGCCCACCAATTTAAACGTTTCGATTTCATGACAGCCTCCATTTTTCCAATTTAGCGATACGATGTGAAAAATTAACGGATATCCTCTGAATCGCTTTTATCACACTTCAATTGTTGCCATAATGGCAAATTTGAGGAAGATTGTCAATGAAAAAATCAAACTGATTTTTGATTGACTTGTGTGTCTAAAACTGGTATTCTCATAACAACTCATTAATATCATCAGATACAAGGGATGAAAGTGTCCCAAGAGCAAGTACTTCAGATTAATAGTGTTCGGATTTGGACAGCGGTTCAAGGCAATGGAATACCGATGGTGCTTTGTCACGGCGGCCCCGGTGGTTACGATTATCTCTCCCCGATTGCCGACACGGTTCCTGACTTATGTCAGGTTGTTCGATACGACCAACGTGGAAGTGGGCGTTCGCAACTAATAGGCCCCTACGATGTGTCCACATTTGTCGATGATTTAGAAGGATTGAGAAAGCATTTCAACTTTGAACGTTGGATTGTTGGAGGGCATTCGTGGGGCGCGGGACTTGCTTTGGCTTATGCAGTTAGGTTTCCAGCTCAAACGGTAGCCATTCTTCACATCGCAGGCACAGGTATTGATCCCGGATGGCACGACGAATATCGCGAAAATCGGTTGAATGCGCTGAGTGAATCGGAGCGTGAAGAATATCAACATCTGCGTGCACAAAGAGAACAGGCTGAAGGTCCTGATGAGGAGCAGATATTAGACAGGCTTCGCGCTTTAAGTAATAAAACGGATGTATTTGACCCAAATCGAGTTAACGATCTTCCAAGTTTCGATGAGTATCCTGTGAGCAATGAAGCGAACGAAAAAGTTGGCGCGGACTGGAAAAGTTACACGACAGATTCAGAATTTCAGCAATCCGTTTGCAATCTGTCTATACCTGTTCTTTTCCTTCATGGTGCCTGCGATCCTCGTCCGAGTCACTTTATAGAGACGCTCGCCGCTAAACTATCTCGTGGTACGTTTGCATCGATTCCCGAATCAGGACACTATCCTTGGATAGAAAAACCCGATGAAGTGAAGACAGCACTTCGGCAGTTTGTAGTAGATTTTGCAATTATGGAATAGGAGACAGTATGCTAATCCGCGGTGAAGATAGTGCCATCAATCTTCCGTCTACACTGACAGAAGAGGAAAAATGGCACTACGATCTGTTTGGCTATCTTGTGCTTCGGCAGGTGATTTCACCAACAGAAGTAGAACGGATGATTGAGATAGCAAATGGTTGGTTTGCACACCCTGAAACCGTGCCTAAACCAGTGAACGTCACTCAAGATGAATATAGCGGCGTACTGAACAATGTTCAGTATGGCGATCGGATTTTCGAGCGATTATCGCTCAATGAAAAGGTGATGCGGATTGTGATGGGTCTGATGTGGAACCGTCCGAGACTTTTCAATTGCGCGCTCGTCTTTCAGAAGCAACGTCCTATCCCTGAAGGCGAAAAGGAGAGACTCCACCGCGACACGAGCGGTTTTGACTTTCCGGACGGGTTCCGTAACCCGCATAACGATTACCAAGCTGGAAACGGACAGATCTATAGTAATTATGTCAATACCGCCATAACACTCGTCGATGTGCCGAAGGACAACGGCTTTATGTGCATCCCCGGCACACATAAATCACAAATTAAACTGCCGACGACGATTGATATCGACAACGAATTGGCACCCGCAATCACCTTTGAGCTAAAGGCAGGAGATTGTCTCGTTTTCTCGTCTCGACTGATGCACGGCGCAAAATTTTGGAAGGTTGATTATCCGCGCCGAGTCGTCTTCAATCGGTATCAATTTAGCTTCTACTTCAACGAAAACTATAACCTACCTATAGAAGCACACCGCCACTGCATTTCTGACGATCAATACGAGTTGGAATCAATCCAACGCAGCGAAAAGGGATTTGCCAAACGGATCCTTGAAAAGATGGAAAGGGGAGAGGAACTATGCTAACACAGAAAGAAAAGTGGTACCTTGACCTGCTCGGTTATTTTGTGGTGCGTAACGCCGTGCCCAAAGCCGATGTTGAACTGATGAAGGCACAGATGTTTGCGTGGTACGAGTGGGATGAGGCGGATTTCAAGCACCCTATGCGAATCAATGCTCCAGAAGGAAAACCGTGGTGGGTCTATAACATGCATTATGGACATGAAGCGTTCCAACGGCTCATCTTGAACCCAGAAACCCTGCGCGTCGCAACAGCATTGACGTGGAACCACCCGCGAGTTTTCGATGTCGTCGCGAATATCTGTTATCCAGAAGCAGATGGTTTGGAACTACACGGCGGACATAAAGGCTGGTTCCGAAGCCCACACCATCAATACCAAGTCGCCAACGATGAGATCTTCGCAAGTTTCTTCAATCTCTCCGTTTCATTAGTGGATGTACCTCCCGGCAACGGATTTGCCTGCATTCCGGGAAGTCACAAATCTAATTTCCAGTATCCTGAATACATCACGATGGATGACCCACCACCGACGGTTCACAATATCCCAGTGAACGCTGGTGACTTCATCGTGTTTCTGCCGAACACGCGGCACGCTGGACGGCGGTGGAATCACGAAACTTATCCGCGGATGACGGTGTTCTTACGCTGGGTCTATGCGAAGCAGTTTCATCACGTCGATTCGTCTCGATGGCTTCCGTTTGACGCACATAAGGACGAAATTCCAGAGGCACTTCACGACCTTGAGAGCCGTGACCACGGACAGCGGAAGGCACTAAATGAACTCATAAACCCGTTCAAAGTCGATGTTCCCGAATGAAAATTCTACCGAACAGGATTTTAAAAGAGCATTAAAATCATTTAATTAAGAGTCGGGATTCGGAGATCCCTCCTACCAAGCGAAACTTGAAAAAAACTTGACATGAAGCCCAAAAATTGATAGGATACATAAAGAAATTATTCTTTATTGTCATAGTACTGGAGAGATAGATGGCAGCTCCGACTAATCGAGAAGTGATTGCCCAGTGGCGCGATGAACCCGCCCCATTGCTGTCATTGCTACACGCCTTCCATGACCGAGACGGGTTTATTTCAGAGGCAGTCCTTCGCGACATCGCAGTTGGACTTCGGATCCCACTCGCCGAGCTTTTCGGCACCGTAACCTTTTACCACCATTTTGCGCGCGAAACCCCAGGGCAGGACGCGCCGCGCGTCTGTACCGGACCGGTTTGCCGATTGCAAGGCGGCTTGGAAATCCTTGAGGCACTCAAAAACGAAGGCGCGACCGAGATGCCGTGTGCTGGAAGGTGCGACGATTGCATTCCAGTGCTGAAAGGGCATCAGGTATTTGTTGGGAAGCAAGCAGACTCCCTCTCTGTGCAACCCTCCCCTTTACCCCCACCATATCCGGGCGATGGCGAAGAATGTATTTTCGCTGAGATTCGAGAACCCGGACGCAATACACTATCAGGCTACCGACGTACCGGTGGCTATGAAGCGTTGACACGTGCGGTAACAACGCTTGCACCAACAGATGTGATTGAAACGCTCAAGGAGAGTCAACTCGCCGGTCGGGGTGGAGCAGGATTTCCAACAGGCATGAAGTGGGAATCGGTTTTGAATGCTCCGGGTGAACCGAAAACGATCGTCTGCAACGCAGATGAAGGCGAACCGGGCTGTTTCAAGGATCGGGTTATTCTCGATTACGCGCCACACGCTGCAATTGAAGGAATGACACTCGCCGCCTATGCAACAGGCGCAACACGTGGTTTTATCTATCTTCGCTATGAGTACCCAGAAACTTTAAAAATACTCGAACAAGCACTTGCAGAAGCAGAAGCAGCAGGACTACTCGGTGATGGCATCCTCGGTGAGGATTTCAACTTCCATATCTATATTCGACGCGGTGCTGGTGCCTATGTTTGTGGCGAGGAGGGGTCGCTATTGAACAGCCTTGAAGGGAAGCATCCGTTTCCAAGGAATCGCCCGCCTTACCCTGTGACACATGGATTTGAGAACTTGCCCACCGCTGTAAACAACGTGGAGACACTCGCCGCCGCTGTACAAATCTTACGCCACGGTGCAGCATGGTATAAAAATCTCAGTTATGACCAAAACTTAGCAGGCACAAAAATTATTAGCCTCTCCGGGGACATTCAGAGACCGGGGAATTACGAGGTCCCGTTCGGACTTCCGTTGAAGACGCTTCTCTACGAGTGGGCAGGTGGTGCACCGGGAGGACGCGAAATTCGAGCGATTACGACAGCAGGGTTATCGGGTGGGTTTATCGCTGCAGCTGACTTTGACATTACGATTGATGAACCGAGTTTCCAAAAAGTGGGTGCGATGCTTGGTGCCGCGGGAATCATGGTGTTTGATGACACGCGAGATATGCTCGATGTCGCACGCAACGCAATGGAATTTTTTGCCGAGGAATCTTGCGGGAAATGTTTTCCCTGTCGTATCGGCACACATCGATTAACAGAACTTTTGTCCGCGCCGCTGAATCTGAATTCGGAAGCACTCATCTCGGAGATTGGAGCCGTCATGAGAGCAACGAGTGCTTGCGGACTCGGCACGGCTGCACCAAATATTACAGACAGTCTAATCCGGTATTTCTAATGGAGTTATCGGTTTTAATGGGTGTCGGTTGTGGGTTGTCAGTTAAAGAGCAGGGTATGAAGGATAAAATCTTTGTAATGCCAGGAGGTATTAACTGAAAACTGAAAACTGACCACTGAAAACTATTAAAGCATGTGGACTCGTGGGTTTATTCTTCTTTGCGCCATTATATTTGTTGTCGGTTTGGTAACAGGACCGGTCCAGATGCTATTTCCGGTCTATGCAGAAACGATTTTAGAAGAAAGCGCGTTGTTTGCTGCATTGTTGCGTGCGCTGCCCATTGGTCTCGGTGGTATTTCGGCACTGATCGGTGGAACCCTCAGTGATCGGTTCGGACGGAAGCCGACGATACTCATCGGGATGACAGGCGCGATTGTCATAGGTGCGCTTTTCACGACAGAAACGCCCCTGTTCATCTGGGGTATCCTCTGCTACGAAGGCATCGCATCCGGATTCAAGACTGCGGGTGGGCAAACCTACCTCATCAGTGTTGTGCCATCAAACCGATTGGGAGTGGCGACGGCACTGTACTTTATCAATATGACTGTTGGAGGGGCAGTTGGGAGTGCCATCGCAGGCGAGGTCATTGACCGTATCGACTATAGGGTTTTCGGGATCGGTGCGATCGTTCTATCCGGCGTGTTGTTTGTGGGGGCATGCCTCTTTTTGCCACGGTTAATGCAGCGGTCTTCCAATAGGCGACGGGAGCAAGGCGGGGTATGGAAATCGGCATTGAATGTTGAGGCATACCTAAACCTAAGTCGGCGGCGGAACATACAGATGCTGATCGGTTTACGGGTTTTCCCGACTTATTATTGGGGCTCTGTGAACCTACTCATGCCGATCTTGATAGCACGTATCGCTGGCATTAAAGCGACAGGCTATTACGGCGCGGTGAGTCTACTGTTCGCTTTCGGATGCCAATTGGCTGTCGGAAGAATATGCGATAGGATTGGACATCGCGCGCCTGCACTTGTGGCGAACGCAATCGTTACACTCCTCGCTTTTGGCGTGGCGTTTTTTCACGACTCATTAATCGCTCTGGAAGTTTTCGGGATACTCGGCGCAGGTGCAGCGTGGTCACTTTCGACAACGATTCCGAGGTTTATCAATGAATTTACCGAACCCCACGAGAAAGGACACGGGGTTGGGCTCACGCACTTGGCATGGAGTAGTGGATTTCTTCTCGGCTACGTCGCAAGCGGTTTTCTGATGAATATCTCTGTTCAAGTTCCATTTATTGTCGCGGGAATTTCTCTGATTTTTTCGACGGGTATTGCCTATAGACTGTGGTCTTTTAAACATTAAATTTTCACTCTGTTTTCTCCGTTGACGAAAATGGATTTTGCTTTGTTTGTTTCTTTTTCACGGAGGATTACCATTTATAGTAGGGTCCAAAAACATGTAGACAGTTGTTCAGTGAAGGAGGGAAACACCCAAGCAAAACACCCTTACGGCCGCTGGCGAGGTTTGTAACCTCGCCGTCCCACAATGTCAGAGTAATTGTAGATTTTACTGTAATTTCATAAACCGGTAGGTGCACTTTATATGTGTGCCCTGTATCACAAAAACCGCGGTTAGGAGCCGCGACTACAAAACGAAGGAAAGCATAATGGTTATTGCAGAACTTGATTTGGAAAATGCAGAACATCGTGAACTCACCAGTTCCGAATGGCGTTATGGCGATGGACTCGTTCCGGGTGAACCCAATGGCGGTTTAGTTAATTTGATGAAAGAGTCACCGGCTCGCCTCGCTGATTATGACGATTCAGGTTGGCCCATTTGTGAGGATATCCAAGCAATCATCTCCGAGGGACTCTGTTTCGGTTGGTATCGTATCACCGTAACACTTCCAGAGGAAGTGGATGGGGTTTCAGTCGCCGGTTCGCAGGTGTGGTTCCATACGTGTATTGACGACTACGGCGAAGTCTGGGTTGATGGCGAAATCGACTTGGCTTTCGGGGAGTCGGGACGTGGTGCAGCCTCCGGTTTCAATACGCCTCAACGCGTTGTTGTTACCGAAAGCGCGGAGCCGGGTGCGAAACATGTTCTCGCATGCTTGGCGATCAACGGTCCCCTTGCCAGACCCGGTGGTGGTATCTTCCTCCGTTTCGCGAAGTTAGAGTTTGAGCGGGAATAGCGGTCAGCCATCAGTAGTCAGCAATCAGTTATAAGGTGTCTCGCAGTGAGAGCCATTATCCGTAGGGGCAATCCCTTGTGGTTGCCCTGTCTTTGTGGCTTCTTTTCTGACTGCTGACGGCCGACACCAGAATAAAGGTAAAGAATTGAGCAGAAAAGCAGTCGTCCTACTGAGTGGCGGCTTAGATTCAACAACAACGCTCGCCATCGCGCACGATGAAGGTTATGATACCTACGCAATGAGTTTTCGGTATGGTCAACGGCACGCTGTGGAACTGCGGCGCGCGAAAAACATCGCAAACGCATTGGGTGTGAAACAGTATACAATCGTTGACATCAATCTACGTATCTTCGGCGCATCTGCGTTGACAGCAGATATAGCTGTTCCGAAAAACCGTTCTGATACGGAAATGGAGGGTGGCATACCAATAACTTATGTTCCTGCCCGAAACACAATTTTTCTTTCCTACGCTCTCGCTTATGCTGAAGTCCTCGGCGCGGATGCCATTTTTATCGGTGTCAACGCTATGGATTACAGCGGTTATCCGGATTGTCGTCCCGAATATATAAATGCCTATCAAGCGATGGCGAACCTTGCGACACAAACTGGTGTTGAAGGGAAAACGAAATTGACAATCCGCGCCCCACTGATTGATAAAACGAAGGCGGAGATCATCCAAATTGGCGCGGCACTCGGTGTCGATTATAGTCTCACTTTAAGTTGCTACGATCCTGACGCGGAGGGCAGAGCGTGTGGTGGTTGTGATAGCTGCCTGCTCCGAAGAAGAGGCTTTGAAGAGGCAGGCATTCCCGATCCGACTCACTATATCTAAAACGAAGCATTCAAAAATTATGACAAAGGCAGTT